>NZ_LOHE01000068.1 GCF_001559865.1 Abyssisolibacter fermentans | reverse complement strand
GGGATGTAAATAAAAATTTATTTTCAAAACTTTCCTGAAAGTTTTAAAATATTGTTTATATTATGTAATTTTAAAGTAAATCTTTATTGATAGTATTATCCCTGATTATTCATATAACTTTGAATAATATGCTGTAAGTTTCTGAATTAAAAGATTTCAGTGAATTCGAAGGCATACCCAGATGGTACGTCAAGAATTCAATGGATATCTTCTAAACAGAAGGATGCAGTAGAGTATTTAATTTTCTATGAATAATCTGGGATTATATTGTTTGTAACAAGTTTCTTATTTAATAATAATTTGATTTTTACTCAGATACAATTTTTAGTTTTAGGTATATTATTGAAGTTCTTGTAGTAAATAATGTTGATTTAGTACTTAATAAGATGCTTTATCTAGTGCTATAATAGCCTGTAACTCAGGATTACCATTTAAAAGTCCGACGGCATAAACTGTATAATATTTATTAGCTTTAAGCAATACATTTGGTACTGTTAGTACTACCTGTTTTGTAGCATTATCTCTTACCTGAATTGTATAATTCGCTGGTGGAACTAAGCTATTTGGACTTATCTCTTTGTACTCAATGTTTTCAAATAATTCTACTCCATTTGGTAATGTTACATCTACTGCAGGTGCATCTGGAGATAAGTGAACGAATTTAATTTGTGCTTCATTACCGGGCATAGCCATTGCAGTATCTGATATAATAACAGGTTTAAGATTATTTAACGTCCCAGCAACAGCTACTGTATAATCAGCATCTTGCAAAACATCTATAGTTGTATTAATTACAGGGTCAGTCTGCATCCCAGCAGCATATACTTTTACATTGTATGAACCTGGTAATAATGGCATATATGGAGTAAAACCTTGATATCTTAAATTTGATGCTACTAAACTATTGTTTAAATATATATCTACTCCAGGTGCATCAGGACTGGCATGCATGAATCTTAAATATGAATTTCTATTGATAGGCATTGCGTTGTAGTAATTATTGTAGTAATTGTAATAATTATAATAATCATAATACATTTAATATACACCTTCTAACATAGATATTAAAACAGTTTATTAATTATAACATTTACAGAAAATAATAACTAAGATTAAGAAGAAAAATAATAGACTTTCATTTCCTTCATCAAACCATCCATAATCTTTCATTAAGATTACTAATAATAGAAAGAAAAAAAGCAAACTTGAACTTATACCTTCTTCACAACAATCTTTAATTTCAACTATATTTTCAGACATTATATTACCTCCTAAAAACTATTAGAATTTCAAAATTGAAAATATGTATTTTGTTATTTTTAGGAAATTAGAAATATGCTACAGTTCTTGCTTAATTCATTTTATTCATATTAATAATTTATGTTACAAGCAATTTTTAGTAAATATTTCAAATTTTTATTTTCTATATGTATATATTTTTAATTTTTAAGAAATAATAATCTTGTCTATAGTTTTACTATAATTTACTAAATTTACAAGGAGTGATTTTATGGATACCACAGCTTTGGTATTAGTTATTATTGGAGCACTTAATTGGGGTCTTATAGCCCTATTCCAATTTGACTTAGTTGCATCAATATTTGGAGGGCAATCCGCTATTCTAAGTAGAATAGTTTATGGTTTAGTTGGAATAGCTGGTTTATACTCTATTACATTACTATTTAGAGATTATGACAGAGATAGAAGAACTACTAAATAACAGCCATAAATATAGATATGGCTGTCATCAAACTTCATATTCAAAGGCAAAATAATCATTTACACAAAAGAGGAAGGTTATTTACCTTCCTCTACAAATTATCCTAAAAGTCCAATTTTTCTAGTAACTTATGAATTTTGAATTTTTTACTACTCAATTTCATGTTCTTTGATTTTGGACTTTTTTAAAGGGATTTCAATTCATATATATCTAATCTCCTGTGTTTTAAAATTGGTAATTGCTCTCTAACCTGATTTATTAAAGATAGATCTATTTCACACACCATCACTTCTTCTTTACTTCCTAACTTGTTGACAACTCTACCCCAAGGATCAGTTAATATACTATTTCCATAAGCAACATATGAAGCTTCTTCGCTTCTTGCAGGAGCTGCACCTACCATAAATACTTGATTATCTAGTGCTCTAACTTTAAATAACATCTCCCAATGCATTGGTCCAGTTGTCATATTAAATGCAGCTGGTATTATTATAATCTTTGCTCCTAATTGTGCCATTAATCTACTCAATTCTGGAAATCTTATGTCATAGCATATGCATAATCCTATTTTTCCAAATACAGTATTAAATACAGTAATCTTGTTACCGGCTGTTAAAGTATCGGATTCTTTAAATCTTACTCCACCTTTAACATCAATGTCAAATAAATGAACCTTTCTATGCTTTGCTATTATTTCACCGTTTTTATCAAATACAAAACTGGTATTATATATTTTACCTTTATCTAGCTCAGGAATAGAACCTCCTACTATACAAACATTATTGTCTTGTGCTTGTTTCGATAAAAATTTTAATGTCTCACTATCATTTTGATTTTCTGCATAATCTCTGAAAACAGAATTATCATATGGACAATTAAACATTTCAGGCAGAACAACTATATCTGAACCTTTTTTTACTGCTTTATTTATCCCTCTTTCAGCAGTTTTTAGGTTTAATAATTTATCAGCTTCAATCTTCATTTGACAAACACCAATTTTAACTTTCATTTCATACCACCTTTAACCCTGATTATTCATATAACTTTGAATAATATGCTGTATAGTTCTGAATTCGAAGACATACCGAGTTGGTATGTCGAGAATTTAATGGATATCTTATAACAACGGAAGCAATTACGTAGTAATTGCAACACACCGTTTCAACGAGGCGGGAGATATACACACCGCCTGTTAAATATAATTGGTACCCGCTACCTATAGAGGTGGGGGACATCTTGTGCCTTGTTATAAACAGAAGGAATACTTATTAATTAATCTCCTATTCCGTTCCTTCATAGCAGTAAGCGATTCACATAAAATCATAGATTTTAGTTCACTGCTCATAATTTTCTATGAATAATCTGGGTTCATTATTTACCGGATATAGCAAGATCTTTTATCATAATTGATGGTGCTCCAAAACAACCACTTCCAGATGGAAGACTAAATTTAAAATCCGTTCCAACCTCTTCTATATTTTTAATCATATCAAAGAAATTTCCTGCAACAGTTATTCCATTTACTGCTTTTACCTTTTTTCCACCTTTTATTTCAAAACCATTACATGAAAGTGAAAAATCACCGGATACTGTATTTAAACCTGCATGTGAACCTTGTAATTCTGTTAATAAAACGCCATCATCCATTTTTAACATCATTTCTTCTAACGTCATATTTCCTTTTTCTACATACATATTTGTTGGAGAAATTGTAATAGAAGATTTATAAGACGGTTTAGATGCATTACCAGTAGACTCTACTCCATCCTTTTTGGCTGTTTTCAAATTATATAAATAAGTCGTCAAAACACCTTTATCTATTACCCTTTTGTATTTAGTTGCAACTCCTTCATCATCAAAATTCCTAACTGAAAAACTTTCCTTCATAAATGGATCATCTATTAAACTAAATACTGATGAAGCTACCTTAGAGTTTAACTTTCCTTTTAATAGTGATAATCCTTCTTGAACATTATATGCTGAAAAAATAGGACAAAATGATTCAATTAAATCACATACCGCTTCATTTTTTAATATTACTTTATATTTGTTTGATGGAATTACTTCTGCATTTAGTTTTGATATAGCATCCTCTACTGCTTCTTTAGCAAGCTTCTTATAATCTAATTCGTTAAAATCATTACATATATTATAACTTAAGCCAGTTTTAATATCACCATTATCATCAACTTTTACTGAAATATAAGCATAAGCTATACTTTCACTATTATCAAGTTTTAAGCCTTTTGTATTTATTATTGCTGTGCTATCATTTTCATCTGAATAAATACAATTTCTTACTACATCAACTCTATCATCTATGCTATATGCCTCTTTCTCAAGGTTTAAAATAAATTTAATTTTGTCATCTATAGACACACTTTCAAGCTTATTTTCATTTTTATCTAATTCAGTATACTCCTTTGAACCTTTGAATATTATCTCTTCATCATCTTTCTCAACAATTGATGCATTTTCAATAACATCCTTTACAAGTAATTTTATTACATCTTCCTCTAATCTTTCTGTATATGTATAACCCATTTTACCATTGTAAATAGCTCTAAATGATAAACCCATTGCATCGGAAATACTATACTTATCTAGTTTATTTTTAAAAGCTGATACAGTTATACTATTTGATTTACTTATATAAGCTTCCATATCAGATAATCCTGCTTTTTTACCTTCTTCAAATAATTTATTAACAAAAATATTTCTATTCATTATATATCACTCTTCCTTCCACCAACTGTTATAGATTTTACCCTAATAACAGGCTGACCAACATTTGCTGGCACACTACCACTACTAGAACCACACATGCCTTGTGCGTGAGCAAGATTACATCCAACCATATCTATATTTAATAATACATTAGCTCCATTACCTACTAGTGCAGCACCTCTTACAGGTTTTGTTATTACACCATTTTTAACTATATATCCTTCTATTACGCTAAAGTTAAAATCACCTGTTGCTGGATTTACTGATCCACCGCCCATTTTTTTAGCATACAATCCATACTCTGTATTAGAAATAATTTCATCTAAGGTCGATTTACCATTTAAGATAAATGTATTTGTCATTCTTGAAGTTGGTGCATACTTATAAGATTGTCTTCTACCAGAACCAGTTGGAGCCATGTTCATTCGTCTTCCATTTAAAATATCCACCATATAGCCTTTTAAGATACCATTTTCTATCAATAAATTTCTTTGAGTTGGATTACCTTCATCATCAATATTTGATGAACCCCAAGCATTAGGTATAGTACCATCATCTACAGCACTAACTACATCAGATGCAATCTTTTGTCCTAACTTATTTGAAAATATTGAGGTATTTTTTGCTACCGCTGTTGCTTCAAGCCCATGTCCACATGCTTCATGAAAAATAACTCCACCAAAACCATTGTCTATTATAACTGGCATTTTTCCACTAGGACAATACTCTGCTCTAACCATTGTATCTGCTATACGAGCAGCTTCACGAGCATAATCATCAATATTTATATTATCATAAAATTCAAATCCCATATGAGCTCCTGGACCAACATTTCCACTTTGTGTCTCACCATTTTTATTAGCAATACACCTTATCATTGTTCTTGTCCTAACTCTTTTATCTTGAGCATAAGTTCCCTGAGAATTAGCTATTAATACATCTTGCTCATAGTCACTATATCCTATTTCTACTTGAGATATACTGTCATATGAATTCATTGCTGTATAGTGAGCTCTTTTCATCAGTTCTACTTTTTTCGATTTTGCTATTTGCGAAGGGAATATTTTAATAGGATTAATTTCTTTTATCTTTCCTCTTATTATCTGAGATGTACCTATATGTGATGGATTTTTTATTGCCTTAGCTGCATTTATAGCTGTTTTTATTAAGTTTTCCTCTGAGTTGTCATTGGTGTACGCATAAACGCAATTTAATCCATTAAATATTCGAATACCTATTCCAAAATCTACACCTGAGTTACTTTTTTCTATCTTTCCACCTATCATACTTATTGCATTATTAATTTTATTTTCAACGAAAACTTCAGCAAAATCACCACCTGTGGTTAATGATGCTTCTATTACTTTTTGAATAATACTTTTATTTATCATATTTTTACCTCCTACTCTATTATTTTTTTTCTACATTTGATTCTTAATCCCTTTTTTTTCGAACATTATTAATTATTTGACACAATACGTTTTAAGAGTTAGTTTTTTCATATATTAATAAAACAATTCACAATTAAAATTTGTTTTTTCTGTTTTAAAAAAAGCTAAACTAAAATAGTTTAACTTTTTTTATTACTCTAGGTGGGGATTATTAAATTTAATCATTTCCAAACAATACTGCTATAAGTAAAAAAAAGAATAATGTACTTTCTTGACCATCACCTATAAACCATGTGCAATTATTCAAAATAACAGCTATAAGTAAAAAGAAAAATAAGAGATTATCAGCTCCAGTTTTTATATACTTCAATACTCTATTAAACATCTATATAAGCTGCCAAAAAACACCATAAACTCTATACAGCTTGTTTAACTTATATTTGTAATCAATGCATCACTATCGGAATGTATTGAAATTACTGATATATTACAAATTTTCGTTGTCTACTATTTTTAACAGAGTTCATTATTGTCTTTGACATAGTTCACCCCCCTAATAGTAGTATATATTTATTATATGCATAAATTAGGACTCGGTTACACTTTTTTAATCAGGTGCTTTTAATACCTGTACTGCTTTTTCAAATTTATCTAGATTTCTACTATGTTCTTCGCTTAAAATAGGTTTAAAGCACTTAATAAATTCAAATACTACGTCCATTTTGTTATCCATAGTAACTTCATCTAAATCTCCCAATCCATTTATTCTATTCTTAGCTGTGAATATTTGATCTTTAACTTCCATAGCTTTATCAATAAATTGTCTTTTATCAACGTCTAAATAGTTATAAAATTCCTGTATTATTTTTTGTTTTTTCTCTGAAATACTTACTTCCGTACACATATCTTGAACTTCTGTTTCATATTGTTCTCCTTTTATTCTTCCTACTTTATTTAATACATCAAAGATATCTTGAATTTTAGATAAAGTATATTGTTCACTATGAGAAAAATATGGTTTTATGTTTTTTAGAAGATTTACATTTCTTTCAAAATTATTTGACATAGTAGTTATTTGATTGAAAACTTTATTTAAACCAAAAATTTCACTCCCCGCTATCCCTAGTATTGCAGGAATAAATATGCTTGATATACTTAAATTATTTATATTGTTAGATTCTTTATCATTCATATCATACTTCACCTCAAAATATTTTCTTGACATATATACTCAATATATTTTATGCTAATATGCAATACATGTGAAAGAAACAATAGACCCCGCATGTCTTCTAGTATTTATATCTTTTAATCGTCATATTTGTTTCACTGATCTATTTGATATACAAAAAAATTAACAATAATCTTTACGTGCACGTACTAAAAAAACTAGAAGTTTAAAAACTCCTAGTTTATTTGAATTTTTGCTTTATTAATTTAACTAACATTTTTTTATTATTGATATCTGGATTTTCTAATACCTTCAGTAATAAATAATTCAAAATCTCACCTATTTGAGGACCTTTTTTTATACCTAACTGTATCAAATCATCCCCATTAATTTTTAAGTCTTTTATACTCAGAGGACATGAAGATTTAATAATATTTTCAATTTGGTTTTTGTTAATCAAGAACGTCTTATCATCATAATTCTTAAATTCAAGCAGGTTGTTTCCAATATTTAATAATGCATCTATATGAACAAAACCTCTACTTATCAATTGTTTTAATTCAACAATACTGTTGTTTCTAAAAAGAATTTTATAGTTTTCTATCAAAAAAGTTTGTGTTTTAATAGTACTATTATCATATTTTAAATGCTCTAAAAATGCTATAATTTGCTTGAGTTTAGTTTTATTGACAATAAATAATAAAGCCATTCTTATATTTATATCACAACTTGTTTCATCGAAAATTTCTAATAAATCCATATATTTAAGCTTATAATTAGTAATGCTTGGCAATGGAATAATATACTTATACAACTCTAAATTAATAATTTCATATAATCCATAGCTAATAAATTTACTCGCTAAAATTTTATTTATTTCATCTCTTATTCTCTCTTTGCTTATATTTTTCAAGTTACCTTTTAATTGTTTTATAGATTTTCTGCATTCATCATCTAATTTAAATCCTAATTGACAGGAAAATCTTATTGCTCGTAAAATTCTTAGAGCATCTTCATTAAACCTATGACTCGCATCACCTACGCACTTAATGGTTTTTAAAGTCAAATCTTTACTTCCATTAAAGGGGTCAATCAAGCCACTTTCATCATTATATGCCAAAGCATTGATTGTAAAGTCTCTTCTACTCAAATCATCAATTAAACTATTCGTAAACTCTACATATTTTGGATGTCTATTATCTTGATATTCTCCTTCTATTCTAAAAGTAGTAATCTCATATAACTGATTATCAATAATAGCTGTAATAGTACCATGTTTTAGTCCTGTAGGTACATATTTTATACTATTTTTCATTAATATATCCTGCATTATATCTGGTTTACAGCTAGTACAAATATCCCAATCATTGGGTTTTTTACCTAAAATACTGTCTCTAACACATCCACCAACTACATAGGCTTCATAGTCGTTCTTCTTAAATAAATTTATTAAATATTTAGCATTTTGCGGTATTGTTATATCCAAATTTATCCCCCATCTATTCTATTTCATAACTTTTAGCTTTTTGTACAAGCAATTCATAAACCTTTTTATTTTTTATATTTTTTGGTAATTTATTGAATAATTTAACTATATCTGTTTCACTCCATCTAGGCTTTGGTTCAAATTTTTCTATACCAGCTAACACTACTCCTGTTCTCACTATATCATTATCTTTAATAATATCATAATATGCAAATGGTTGAATACTAGTAAAAATAGCTCCTATGTCATTAAATCCACTTTTGGATGCACATTCAATTACATTTTCACCCTCTATTATACTAGTCTTTGGGAAATCCCAAAGCTTTTTTTTAGGATGATACGTCATAACAAAATTTGAATTATAAAAAGGTATTACCAATATATATTTAAATTTATGAATTACTTCTTTAAAATCATTTTCAAAAAAAATACATACTTTATCACTTAATCTATCTATTATAAATTTTGATTCCAAAATATCACCGCCATAAATATATTTATCTCTATAAAATATATTATGGAAAAAGCTTAATTTTTGTTTCTATTCACCTCTATAACAACTACCACCAATAAACTCTTTTATAATAGATGTATTTGGTATTATTGCTTCATCTTTAATCTCTTCAAAATAATACAATAACTTTAATAACCTTTTACTTTCGCAATAATATATACTATCTTGCGGTATATTCTCCAGTAATGGTTTGGCATGTTTTTTTAATACAGATAGTTCATATACTAAAGCTGAATTAAACATTGCATCAGCTTCTTCTTGGTACGGAAATATATTTCTTTCTTCTCCATTTCTTACTGCATTCCACAATTCCAGTGTTCTTTCTGCATTATTTCCTCTATATTTAAAATCTCTAACCATTCTTCTTATAAGTCTGGTATCTGTTGTTGGTATACGATTGTGATTATCAATATTTAATTGAGTTAGTGCACTTATATAAATTTTAAATTTTTTATTCTGAGGTATCATTGATGTTAATTTTTCATTGAGTCCATGTATTCCTTCTATTATTATTATTTGAGTTTCATCAATTTTTAACTTATTGCCATGTTCTTCTCGCTTTCCAGTTTTGAAGTTATATATTGGAACTTCAACTTCATTGCCTTTCATTAGGTTTAGCAAATCTTCATTAAATTTCATTATATCTATCGCATCAATTGATTCAAAATCATAATTTCCAAATTCATCTTTTGGAGTCATTTCTCTATCTACAAAGTAATTATCTAAAGATATAGATATAGGTCTTTTACCATTTACTCTAAGCTGAGTATACAATCTTTGTGCAAATGTTGTTTTACCTGATGATGATGGTCCTGCTATCGTAACTAGTCTTATACTATCTCTAGTAGATATTTTGTCTGCAATATATGCTATCTTTTTTTCATGAAGTGCCTCTGATATTCTAACTATTTCAGCTATGACACCATTAGTTATTTTATCATTTAAAGCTCCTACATATCCAATATCAAGTATTTCTGCCCAGTCTTCTGCTTCCTTAAATATTTTTGCTAGCTTTTTATGTTCAACATATTCAGGTATTTTGAAATTATTTTCTTTTCTTGGAAATTGTATAATTACACCTGGCTTGAAATATTTCAAATCAAACGAATCAATAAATCCAGTTGAAGGTGCTAAATACCCGTAAAACTTATCATATAATCCATCTAATGAATAAACATGTATTTTATTCTGTTTTCTATATTTCGACAATCTTAATTTATCTATATATCCTTGCTTTTCAAAAATACTATCAGCTTCTTTTATATCAATTAGCTTTCTTTCAATAGCTAAATCCATATCAATTAATTCTCTTATTCTGTTTTTTATTAATAATACTTCATCTTCCGAAAGTTCAGTTTCTTTAGTTATTTCTACATATTTTCCTTTGTTAAGAGAATGTTCTATTGATACCTTACAATTCTTAAAAACGTCCATACATGCTTTTATAAATATAAAAGATAGTGTTCTTTGATATACTCTAAAACCATCTTTATCTGTTATATCTAAAATTTCAATTTTACAATCATCCTCAATCTTGTACTTAAGATGTTTTATATCATTATTAATCTTAGCACATAAATATTTTTTTTCTAAGTTATACTCTTTTAAAATATCAATTATCTTTGTTCCTTTTTCTGCTTTTCTTTCTCCTATACCTGTTAAATTTACAGTTATCATATATCCCCCTCCTAAAAGTTATTTGTACACACGTATATTATAAAAATATGCTTTATAAGTCTTCTAATATTATAAATAATAATATAAATTTCCTTAATGTATTTTATGAAAATATTTACTATGAAACTCAGAATTTATTTTTCATTATATACTCTCAATTCCTTACTTTAGTATATTTTATCAAAAAAGAACAAAGTCTTCTATAAAGATTTACTAGGAAGACTTTGCTCTATTTACAACCATTATTACTCTATCCATTAAAGTTGTTTGAATAACCAGCGTTATGTTATTTAATACCGTTATCTTCTGATATACTTGATAATGCATCTCCCGCTTCATTAACATAAATATCTCTAACAGCTAAATCTCCAATAGAAACTATTCCCACTAATTTGTTATTATCTACTACTGGAAGTCTCCTAATTTGATTCTGCGCCATTATCTTCGCAGCTTCGTGAATATCTGTATCAGCTGATGCAGTTATTACATTTCTTGTCATTACAGTTTCAACATTTTGATCATTGTTTTTTCCCATAGAAACACTATTAAGTACTATATCTCTATCAGTTAACATACCTACGGGCTTATTCGTATTGTCACAAACAGGTACTGAACCAACATTTAAATCCTTCATTATCTTAGCAGCATCTCTAATAGTATCACTATTTTTGATAGTTGAAACTGATGTTGTCATTATATCTCTTAATTTCTTCATCTACATACCCTCCTTAATATTTCTCATATTTAGGATATGTATTTTTTATATTTTTAAACATCTTATTAAACAAAATCTTTGATACTTTAAAGGTGCAATTTTAATAAACTAAATACCAGTCTAGATGTTAAACATAAATTTATTATTAACTAGCAACCATATAGATACTAGGAGACATGCAGGGTTTCTTTCTAAGGAACATTGGTGCGCATGTTTTTTCCTTCAACTTCTACTAAATAGGTAACTCCTACTCATTTTATTCCTAGCAGTAAGTGATTCACCAGAAATCATAGATTTCTGTTCTCTACTCAAAACATGTACACACACCGCGTAAGAGAAAGATTCCTGCATGGCTCCCTCGCCAAATACTAGAGAGTAAAACAAATTCAAACATTTAATTTTTACTATAGAAAAATTTCAAAGCATTGGTTTGTTTTAAATTGTAAAATTTTCTAGTGTTTTTGCACTATTATAACCATTTACTGCTTTTTAGTAAAACAATGCATTTTCAATATTTATAAATTTTTCATCCATATTATCTACAAACTCTTTACCATTTAGATACTCTAAGCCTTTTGGCATATTATTAAATCTTAATTTGTAAGCAAATAAATATTGATGCTTTAATCCAAATTTTTGTCTAAATAACTTATTTACCTTTTCATCACCATATTTATAATCCCCAACAACAGGATGATTTATATATGAAAGATGTGCTCTTATTTGATGCGATTTGCCTGTAATAAGCTCTACTTCTACTAAACTAAATTTACTTGAACTTTTTAAAATATTAACATTAGTTTGTATTTTTTTAGATTCTTCATTTTTTTCATTTGTCACATAAGATTTGTTCTCATTTTTATTTTTAACGATATAATCTTCTAAATTTAGATTTGATTTTAATTCATCCTTAACTAAACATTTATAGTATTTATCTATATTTTTTAATCTTATTGCTTCATTGATACCCTTTAAAGTATTATAATTTTTAGCTGCTATTACTAATCCTATTGTATTTCTATCTAATCTATTACATATAGCGGGTTTAAACACTCTTTCACTAGAAGGGTCATATTCTCCCTTGTCATATAAATAGCTTATAAAACTATCTACTAAAGAAGTTTCTCCTTTCTTTGATGATTGTGAAAGAACTCCTGCTTCTTTATGTATTAATACTAAATTACCATCTTCATACACAATATTTAGTTTGCTTTTTTTCTGCGGTACATACGTATTTTTCACTTTAAAACTATCAATAGTTTCTTCAGATAAATAAAGTTGAATAGTATCTCCTGTAACAATTTTATCTTTTGGATCAGCTTTTTTTGAATTCAGCTTTATTCTTTTTTTTCTCAACATTTTGTATATAAAAGAAGTTGGAGCATCATTTAAATATTTTTTTAAAAATCTATCTAATCTTTGATTGTTTTCATTTTCTTGTATAATAATTTCTTTCAAATCATCACCAGCTTTTCAAATTTTTTTTTAATAATACACCTTTAATAATTGATAAATACAACAATATTATGATATTATAAAGTTGCAGCATATATACATAGTATATCAAACCCAGATTATTTATAGTAATTATGAGCGGTGAACCTAAATCTTGATTTTGAGCAGGGAACTAAAATCTATGATTTTAAGTGATTCGCTTACTCCTATGAAGGAACTGTATAGGAGATTTCATTAATATTGCATCTTTTTTATGAGATGTCCATTAAATGGCAGTCGCACCACTTGATATGCCTTAGAATTCAATGAAATCTTATAGTTCTGAAGCTTACAGCATATTATTGGGAGTTATATAAGTAATCAGGGTTACAAAGTTAAGGGAGTGGTATTTTTGAAAAAATTAATAGAATGGATAAAAGATGGTGTATATGATATTGCGGATTTCTTAATAATGGCTGTAGTAGTTGTAATTGTAGGAGGTATTATTGGATGGAAACTTCCTGAATTATTTACCAACTCACCGGACGCCAAATCTAGTATTGCTGCATCGAATGGTCAAACAGTCTCAGTAACAGATAATATCGGCGACAATAATGATACTAAATCAGACGACAATTCTTTATCAAATAACTCTGGAGAATCAAACGACAATATAGTATCGAATGAAGGCAATACTACTGAGCAACAAGATTCAAGCAATAAACCCGATACTAAGCCAAACACAGATAATGAATCTGAAGCTGACTTAAATGACAATCAAGGACAAGCAGCTGATCAAACTCAAAGTAACAAAGAAGAAGTAAAAGTTATAGAAGTTACTATACCTAATAAATCGCTTCCTCCACACATTGCAGATATTTTAATTTCTAAAAATTTAATTCAGTCTAAACAAGATTTCTTGAACAAAGCTCAAGAATTAAAACTAGATAGAAAATTAAAATCTGGAGATTATAAAATCAAATCAGACAGTTCTGTGGAAACTATAATAAAAATATTAGCAGGCAAAAAATAGGAGTTAAACTCCTATTTTTTTAATATTTTACATTTACATAATCATCAATTACAGATTTTCTATAACCTTCTATAAAAACTTTGTTCCTTTTTAAAGTATCTAATAATCTAAAGTTCTGTGAATGTAATATTGCTTTGTCATAATCCTTTAAATATATCTCATATAATTTTCCCATTAGATTCTTTGAATTTAATTTAATATAATATGCTTCAACATTTTTAAATTTTAAAAGCTTAAGTAAGTTTAGTGTAGATTTGTCTTTCAATCTATAATAATAATGTCCTTCTTCAATAAATGATTTGCTATATTTTTCATCATCTTCATTATTCATCAACATTTTCCCTTGCATAAAATAATATTTAGCCATCATATTGTAATATTGGTAATTATACATCCCTTTTTCATAAATATCTATTATATCAAATGGCTTAATCTTATTTTTGTTAATATAGTCTACATTATATTGAACATACTCACTTTTTGTTATATTTCCTTCTTTATATTGAACTATTAAATAATCTCTATGATTAAAAAATTTTTCAAACATCGTTTCATTCATGCTAGATTCCAAGTTTAACACCTTTCTATTTTGAGATAACTATTAAGTTTCATTTAAATATCCATTATCTATAAATTATTGCCTAAATATATAGTTATCTATCTTTTTTTAAGTCTTATTCTTTTAGTTATCATAATATATGCTAATAACAGCATTATAAATGCTAATATGATTATGTTGATTTTATATCTAGTTAAATACAATGATATAATAGCAACTATTCCACCAGACATAGTAATTGGTATTCCATAGTAAATACCATCAAAATCCATAACATTGTATCTTGCTAATCTATATGCACCAGCTATTGCATATAGTATTGTCACTATTATTCCTAAAATACCAAAATGTATAAGAGCAATATTCCACATTAAAATAGTAGGTGCAACACCAAATGAAATTAAATCTGATAGTGAATCTAATTCTTTTCCTATTTCAGAAGTTGCATTAAACTTCCTAGCAATTTTACCATCATACCTATCCATAACAGCAGCTAATAATATTAACAAAGCCGAATTAAAATAGTCTTCATTAAAAATACACATAATTGCTAATATTCCTAATGCCAAATTAAAAAAAGTAAATATATTTGGAATATAGCGTTTTATTTTCATTATCTAACACCTCCATACTACCTATCTATCATACTATATAAAAATATTATATAATACAATAAACAAAATTCTACTATTATATTGTATTTTGCTAAAACATATAACTATATTAGTAAACTACCTTTCTTATTTTATCATAATATAGTTAATGTGTACAGTTAACTCGTTTCGCTAGAGCTTAACATCAAGAATATATCATCATCTATTAACCAAACTGCTGTGTTCATCACCAGTTAGCTCCCTATATTCACCTATTTCTAGATCATTATCTAATTTCAAGTTTCCCATAGATATCCTTTTTAAATATATAACTTTTTTACCTACAGCTTTGATCATTTTTTTTATCTGATGAAACTTACCCTCTCTAATTGTAATATGAACTTTTGAGATAGTTCCTGCTTTAATAATCTCCAAATTTGCGGGCAATGTTTTATAATCATTATCTATAATTACACCATCTTTGAATTTTACGCAATCTTCTAAGGTAATTTCACCATCAACTTTAGCATAATAAGTTTTATCTACATGTTTTTTTGGTGAAAGTAAATTGTGAGCAAGTTTTCCATCATTGGTCAATAAAAGCAAACCTTCCGTATCTTTATCTAATCTTCCAACAGGAAAAAGATCAAACTTTTTATAATATTCCTCTAATATATCAATAACTGTTTCTTCTCTAGAATCATATGTTGCAGATATCACGCCTGCTGGCTTATTCATCATAATATATACATGTTTTCTGTATTCTATAATGTTACCATCAATCATAACAGTATTAATACCTGGTTCAACTTTAAATGAAGAATCTTTTACTACTTGTCCGTCGACTTTTGTACTCCCATTTTTAAGAAGTTTTTTTATTTCTTTTCTACTACCGTAACCCGAATTTGATAAATACTTGTCCAACCTTATTCTATTTGCCATATTACACCTCGATTTTTATTAATGCATAAGTAAAATCCGCCTTTTATTATCATATCACAAAAACAATATCTAATAAAATTTCTTAATAGCCTTACCATTAAGATAATCACAAAGATCACCTTGTTTTACTTTCGTTTCTATCATTTTTTCAACTATTTCATCTTTTATCTTCCACCAGCTCGTGTTCCAATTTACAAATATTGTGTTTTCTTTTGGAGCTCTCCCTAATAATCTTTCAACAACAATATCTGATTTCAAGTACCTTAAAAATCTTATTAATCTATTTATATAATCGTCCTTTGACATCATATTTATACTATTTTCTTGATAAAGCTTTGCTAATTGGGTATCTTTAACAATATATAGTGAATGTAATTTGACAAAGTCAATAGATAAAGCGGATAGTATTTTAGCATTTTCAATAACATCATCCATATCATCCCAAGGTAGATTAAGTATTAAATGTGTACATATTTCAAAACCATATTTTTTTATCCTAATAACACTATCTATAAATTCTGCTAAAGTATGTCCTCTATTTATAAGCTTCAACGTTTTATGGTTAATTGTCTGCAAACCTAGTTCTATTGTAATATTAACATTATATTCTCTTTTTATATCAAACAAATACTTAAGTATTTTATCATTAATACAATCCGGTCTAGTTGAAATTGATATCTCTACAATATCTTCTATTATGGATTCTTTAATATACTTTTTAAATATATCAAAATCCATATATGTATTTGTAAAGCTTTGAAAATATGCAATAAACTTTTCAGCTTTATATCTTTTTTTTATATAATCCATGTTTTGTTTAAGCTGATCTGCTACTGGTATAATATTTGAAAGATTTTCAAAAGCAGCACCTTCAGCCCCACAAAATATACATCCTCCTTCACTAACTGTACCATCCCTATTAGGACATGTAATCGGAAGATTAATAGGGAGCTTATACACTTTTACTCCATATTTATCTTTGAGGTAACTAGAATAAGTTTTGTATGGAAAATAGTTCAAATCTTCATTCGTCTCATTTTGAATATTCATTTTACAACTTCTTTCATATAATATTTTTTATTAATAACACTACTTTAACTTTTAATAATTCTTTATTTTTTCGGTAAATCCTTTATATTGATTATTTTTATCTAAATAAAAAGCAAATTTCATAGCCTATTTAATAATTATTATCGAAATTACAGAATAATATATAATTATTTTTTGTTATTTATAGTGAAATATTACTGTATCTCTATATTTTTTTAAGTTTAATAGTAGAAAATATTCCTTTATTTAACTCAATCAATAAATAAATATTATTCTCTTTTAAGGAAAAAATAATTATAACAATCAAAGTAGATTGTTTATATAAATTCCTATTTAGGAGGATTGTATATGCATATAAGGGAAGGTTTAATACCTACTGTTTTAGGTACAGCTGTTACGGCTGGAGGTCTTTTTTCAAAAAAAGTCCTTCCACAATCAGTAGCATGGGGTATCGTTGGATTCGGTCTAGCTCATATAGTATTAGGAGGAATAGACCTTATAGAAAATGACGAGCAAAACTTCATGAATGAATTAATGGATTAAAAACCCAAAAATCAAATAACAATTTGTCAGAAAGTTATTTGCATTAACAAGCTAATATACTTAAATCCAGATTATTCATAAAAAATCAAATACTTTTTATAATGAATCTCATTCTTCGAATGAGTAAGCGATTCACATAAAATCACAGATTTTAGTTCTCTGCTCATGATTATAAGATGCCCATCAAATGACGGAGTGTGAATTTACTGAATCTAATTCAGATTTAACAGCACATTATTTAAAGTTATATGAATAATAAGGGTAAAATGACTGCCCCAAAATTTCTGAGGCAGTCATTTGTTCTGTCTGTTATTTAACTTCGAATTTAAACTTGCTTCTAAGACTATTTGTTTTATCTAAATATTCTTTATTTTGTTTCATAGCTAAAATTTGATTTTTAATCTGACTCTTAACTTCTTCAAAGTTCTTAGTTCCTTTTTCTTTCTTATCAGTTACTTTTATTATATGGTATCCAAATTGAGTTTTAACTAAATCACTTAATTCACCAACTGCTAATTCAAATGCTACTGCTTCAAATTCAGGAACCATTTTACCTTTGGTGAATTCTCCCAAATCTCCTCCTTGAGCTTTTGATGGACATTCGGAATATTTTTTAGCTGCTTCTTCAAAACTTAAACCTTCTTTAATCTCAGCAAGTATTTCTTTTGCTTTATCTTCTTCTTTTACTAATATATGTTGTGCTCTTACACTCTCAGGGCTAACAAACTGCTCTTTATGTTCTTCGTAGAATTCTTTGACTTCTTCATCAGTTACTTGGATATTATCTAATAATTCTCTTATAGCCATTTGCTTTAAGATATTCTCTTTTGCCTTTTGTAATTCAAGCTTAAAAGCTTCCTCTTTATCATAACTTTTTTCTATAGCTTCTAAGTAAAACATTTCTTGGTTAATTAATTCATCTAACAATCTTTTTCTTCCTTCTTCATTGTTAAATTGCATAGCTTGCTGAGGACCAATACCTGCTAATAAAAAATCAACATCTTTTTCAGTTATTTCTTTTCCTTCAACAATTGCTAAAACCTTATTTTTGTCCATTGTTTTCTCTCCTTCATCTTCACATAATTACTCACTTGCTTATAATATCAAATTTCCATAAATATGTCCAATTAGAATCCAAATATTTCTGTTAAAACAGCACTAACTCCACATTCATTATTCGTCTTACCAGAAATTTTATCTGCATATTTTTTTATATCATCATGTGCATTTTTCATAGCTATTCCCAGACCTGCTTCTTTTATCATACATAAATCATTAGTATCGTCACCTATAGAAATGATTTCATCACTTTTTATACCTTTTGTTAAAGCATATTCTTTTATTGAATTCCACTTGGATCCATTAGGATTCATTACTTCCAGCATTGGTCCAACTTTTGTGAGTGTTTTTAATATATGACAAGCATATAACCCACTATATTTATTAATAAGAATATTATGAAATTTTTCTAACACATCAACACTAGACAAATAGCATACAGATAAAATTCTACCACTATTATAATTTAAAGCATTTTCTATTTTTTTATACCTATCAATAGTACTATTCAAGTAATTTGAATACTTTAAATGATTCTTATCTAATTCAATTATTAAATCATAGCCTTCTTGATAATGATCAGCGTGTATAATAGGATACAAATCCATTTTACGCCCTTCTTTTAATAATGAGTAAAAATCTTCATTTGGTAAATATTTAGATAAAATCACTTCATCATTTATTATATTCCTAACTATATTACCATTATTGGCCATAATAACAGATTCTAACACACTATTTTTTAAAAATTGCTTTGCAGACCAATAACTCCTACCTGTTGCTACAATAATTTCAATTCCTAAGTCTGATAGCTTTTGTAAAGTATCAATATCTTCTTGAGATATTTCCTTTTTATCATTTAACAATGTTCCATCTAAATCAATAGATATAAGCTTATACTTCATTCTTACACCCCAAATATTTCTCTATAGATTATAGAATTCTTTAAATACCTCTTTTATATAGTAATGATCATATACACCTGCAAATTCTCTAATAGAATGCATTGCTAACATAGGATTCCCAACGTCTACAATTCTAATACCTAGATTACTTGCAGTAATAGGTCCTATAGTCATTCCACCACGCTCATCTGAACGATTAACAAACTTTTGACATGGAACTTGAGCTTTTTTGCAAAGCTGTTCGAAAACTGATATTGTGTCACCATCACTTGAATAACTGTATTTTGCACTAATTTTAACAGTCGGACCTTTGTTGATTATACATTGTGCGCTTGGATCATATTTCTCTGCATAATTTGGATGTACAGCTTGTGCCATGTCAGAAGATATCAAGAATGAATTTTCTATGCATCTTAAATACTCAACTTTGCTTTTACCAAGCTCAAGAGTAATTCTCTCTAATAAATTCCTTAGTAATGGAGAATTTGCTCCTTGTCTTGTAGAGCTTCCTATTTCTTCATTATCAAAACATACTAATACATTTGTTGCTCTGGAAGGTTTACTATTAACTAAAGCTTCTAGCCCCGCATGTACCATGGCCAAATCATCTAATCTACCACATGATATAAATTCTTCATTTGCGCCTAATAAACAACCCTTTTCAAACTCATATGTCAATAATTCAACATCTAATATATCTTGAACGTCCACAGTAAGTTCTTCTGCTATCATTTTTAATAAGTAGTCATCTTTATTTAATTCATCATCTATCATACTTAATATAGGTATTAATTCTTTTTGTGGATTTATTGCAACTCCCTCATTAACCTTTCTATTAAAATGTATTGCTAAATTAGGTATCATTAATAATGGTCTTCTAAAATCAATAAATCTATATTCTGGATTTAAAATATCATCACTCTTTAAAGCAACTCTTCCCGCTAATGATAATGGTCTATCAAACCAAGTATTGATTATTGGTCCACCATATGGTTCTGTGTTTAATACTAAACAACCAGCTTTTAAACTCTCAGGATTTGGCTTGATTTTAATACTAGGAGAATCAGTATGTGCGCCTACTATTTTAAACCCATCTCTTTCTATTTCACCATTACCTACTACAAAAGCTATAATAGCAGAGTCATTTTTTGTAATAAAATACTTGCCTTCCTTTTCTAAATCCCAACTATTCTTCAAATCTAACTCTACAAAATTATTTTTTAGTAAAGTTTGTTTAATAGTTTTTACTGCATAAAATGAGCATGTACTATTTGAAACAAAATCAATCAATTCTTGAGCAAAAATTTGTTCTTTATTCAACTAAACCACTCCTTTATAAATTAATGCTTATACCCTTTATGTAGAATTTTCATAACGTCATCTAATTCATTTTCATCATCAATAATCTTAAACTCATCATCTATCACCTTAAAAGCATAAGCTTCATTTTCCTTCTCATTTAAAAGTATAACATATTCATTACTTTTCATCACAAAAGATGCCATAATTTTACAATCAACATTTTTTCCATCTACACATATACTGATGCAATTATTAGTCATAAATTATCCTCCAAAGCTTTATTTGTTCAACTAAATCTATATAGTGCTATTATATCATCTTTTAATTATTTTGTAAGTTAGATTAATGTTAAAAATCACAAGCTAATACTAAAATGGTTTGATATGCTTTAAGATTTACAACTATATAAAAAACTAGTAAGTTCTTAACTTATAAACCTACTAGTTTTAATAAATTTTATTATATTGTAATGCTTTTTAGCTTTACTTTATATTCTTTAACACCTCAAGAAGATACTCATAAGTTCTCTTAACAGATGATATGCTTACATGTTCATCAGGTGTGTGTACGTCAAATGTATCTGGCCCAAATGATATCATGTCTATGTCACCAAGTTTTTCTTTTAAAAATCCACATTCCAAACCTGCATGTATAGCCATAATCTTAGGTTGTTTACCATACATTTCTTCAAAAACTTTTGCACATAAATCCCTTATTTCTGATGCTTCTTTGTACTCCCAGCCTGGATAATCTGATTTAGTTCTAAAATTTGCACCAACTAATTCTGCTGCTTTCGCTATTTGAGTTACCATATATTGTTTTAAGCTATCAACTGAGCTTCTTAATGCACATACAAATTTAATAACATCATTTTCTATTTTTACAACACCTAAACTTGTAGAGCTTTCTACCAAATCTTCTATTGACATGCTCATTGTTTGTACGCCATTGATTATTATAGTAAGTAAAGCTATTACACTGTTTTTAACATCGTTAGAAAATATTTTTGATGGTATTTCTGTAGCTTCTAGTTCTATTCTAACAGCAGAATCTGTAACGCTTAATTCAGCCTTTAGAGTACTATCTAATTGCTTAATTGCCTCTTCTAATTTTGATTTATCTTCATTTTTAATACCTATTAAAGCTTCTGCTTCTCTTGGTATCGCATTGGATTTAGCTCCTCCTTTAATATCTGCCAATACAAAATCGAAATCAAAAGCATTTAAAACTCTTCCTATTATTTTGTTAGAATTTCCTCTTCCTTTATGTATCTCGCCTCCTGAATGTCCGCCTTTTAAGCCCCTGATTTTGACTTTATAAAATCCATCAAATTTAGAATCAACATCTGTATATTCTGCTTTTATTTCAACAATACTATTTACTCCTCCAGCACATGAAACGCAAAATTCTCCTTCTTCTTCAGAATCTAAATTTATAAGTATTGACCCTTTTACATCTTCAGGGTTTAAATTCATAACACCTGTCATTCCTCTTTCTTCATCAATAGTAAAAAATGCCTCTATTGCTGGGTGCTGCAATGTTTCATCAGCTAATAGAGCTAAACAATAAGCTACAGCTATTCCATTATCTGCTCCTAAAGTTGTCCCGTCCGCTTTAATCATATCTCCATCAACTACAAGCTTCAAAGGATCTTTGCAGAAATTATGCTGTACATCGTCGTTTTTTTCACATACCATATCCATATGACCTTGAAGTATAACTGTTGGAGCATTTTCATAACCTTTTGAAGCAGGTTTTCTTATAATTACATTTAAGCAATCTTCTTGAGTATAATCTAATCCATTCTTTTTGGCGAATTCAACTAAATAATCACTAATCCTTTTTTCATCACCAGAGCATCTTGGAATATACGATATTTCTTCAAAATACTTAAAAACGCCCTCCGGTTTTAAGCCTTTCAATACATTTTCCATATTAAATACCTCCTATACATTTTTAATTCCTAATAAATAAGCCTTTTCTCTAAGAAAATATTTTAAACCCAGATTATTCATAGCATATTGTTCAACGTTATATGAATAATCAAGGTTAAATTTATATATTTTTCTGTAATCTTTCTCCCATAGCATCTTCAATATACGGTTTTATATTCCAAAAACTTACTAAGTCCTTATATGCTTTTATAGACTTAGAATTATCTAATTTATCATTTTTTACAGCTCTAATCATCAAATTCTTTGGTGTATGTTCCATATTTATAAATTCTACAATCTGAGTTGAATATCCTACTATTTCCAAAACATTTGCTCTTAAACTATCCGTAATTAATGATGCCATTCTCTCTTTGATTATACCATACTTTTCCATGGATTCCATGATAGGATTATGTATCTTACCAAATAGTTCATGCTGACAGCATGGTACTGATAATATAATGTCTGCTCCCCAGTTAACAGCCTTCACTAATGCATCATCTGTTGCAGTATCACATGCATGTAGTGTAATAACCATATCCACCTTATCTACTTCATTATATCCTTTAATATCACCGTGTATAAATTCAAGTTTATCATAACTTAGCTCCCTAGCAGTTTTATTACAAAATTCTATAACGTCTTTTTTTAAGTCTAATCCAATTATTCTCACGTTCATTTTTCTTATCTCCACTAAATAATGATATAACGCAAATGTAAGATAAGATTTGCCACAACCAAAATCTATAATTACAAATTCTTTATCATTATTAATATTTTCAAGACAATCTTCAACCAACTCTAAAAATCTATTAAGCTGCTTGAATTTATCAAATTTTTTAGAAAGAACCTTTCCTTGTTTATTCATTATACCTAGTTTATATAAAAATGCACATTCTTTATTGTCCTGTAATATGTATTTTTTTTCTCTGTTATGCTCTAAACTACCTGTCTTCTTTGTAGCTTTTTTCCTTAAAATCTTACAAGTCATATCTTTATTAATAAAAATCTGATAATCATTTTCTATTGTAAATATGTTTGATTGCTTAAATCCTGCACTAAAAAGATTCATTAATTCATTAACAGCAGTATGTAATGCTAAATTTTTATGGAAAACCTGTTTATCTGACTGTAATTGTACTTGTACAAAGACCTCTTCTTTTAACTTTACAAACTTAAATGTAACTTTTTTTATATCTTTATCTAAATTGCCTAGCTTCCTCTTTCTGCTGCTAAGAATGCCATATATTAATTTATTTTCATTTATTATTTCATTTAATAATTGCTTAACTTCATTCATTTTATAACACCTACTTCAACTTTTTTATAGTTCTTTATTGTAAATTTCACTTTTTTACTTATACTCTCTTTTATCTTTCAAACTGTAACTCCTACTCCTCTCTAATATGAAACTCACTACTCATTTCATTCCTAGGAGTAAGTGATTCACAAGAAATCGCAGATTTCTGTTCTCTACTCAGGAGTAAGCGACTCACATAAAATCATAGATTTTAGTTCCCTGCTCAAAATCTAAGATTTGGGTTCTCTGCTTTCTTAAGCTGTGCCTTACTCATTTTTTTATTATCTTTTTTAATTTTTAACTTTTTTACTTGTTTTTTCTTTTATCTTTCAATCTGTAACTCCTACTCACTTCGTTCCTAGGAGTAAGCGGAGTTGTACCTCCTACTCCTCTCTAATATGAAACTCACTACTCATTTCATTCCTAGGAGTAAGTGATTCACAAGAAATCGCAGATTTCTGTTCTCTACTCAGGAGTAAGCGACTCACATAAAATCATAGATTTTAGTTCCCTGCTCAAAATCTAAGATTTGGGTTCTCTGCTTATAGTCAACAAATTTACCCATCTTGGTTTTGATAATATATAGCTAAACAGAGGAAAACCTACTAATGTTACTACAACAAGCTCACCAAACCCAATCATAATAGTCCAATACAAAAATGAACCTCCACCGACAACATATATTTGTAGTGCTATTATTGAACTTGAAAGTGCAGGGAATAAGCTTGCCATAAATAAACCTCTATACTTATCCTTAAACCAGTATCTGCATTTGCTTATCATATAGACTGCAAAGAATGTAGCTGTACTTCCAACTATAGCATCAACAATACCAAAAGGTCCATATAAATTTGCTATAAAACATCCTATTACTAATCCTGGGATATACAAAGGATCTATAAAAGCAAAGAGTACCATTATCTCAGATATCCTAAATTGCACAGCCTCATAACTCATAAAAGAAAAAGCTACTGTTATAACAACATATATAGCTGCAATCAATCCTGTTAAAACAATATACTTTGTTTTGTTTCTTCTTTTCATATATTAAACTCTACCTTTCTTTATGTGTAATAATTTTACTCACTAAATATATAATAAATATCGCACTTAAAATAACCAATATTTTTACATCAATAGTAGTACTATTCAGTTTTGCAAAAAATTTACCACCATATCTAATGGTAATAAAGCCTACAATTAAAAATCTAATTCCTCTGCTTATAAGTGCAATAATTGCGAGTTTTTCTCTTTTCATATCAAGAATCCCTGATATTATCGCAAATATTTTATAAGGAAGTGGTGTAAGCGCTGCTATAGCAACAGCAAGAGTACCATATCTATTAAATAATTCATGCACTTTATCTATTTTATTATTATTTATGTACTTATAAACTATTTTTTTACCACCTATTTTCCCAATGGTATGACCTATCATTGCACCCAAAACAGAACCAGCTGTACTTAACACTACAGCCAAAACATACAATTTAGGTTTTACTATTAAAAATGGTATTAATAACGTTTCAACAGGTACAGGTAAAAAAATTGCTTCCATTAATGCCAATATAAAAATACCAACTAAGCCATAACCTCTTAATACCTCAATTAACACTAATTACACTCCTTTAAATAATTACAAATACCTTTGTAAATAACTCCATTGTAATCTACTAATTTTATTTTAATAATAAATCTTATAAATATAATTCTAAAAGTTAAATTTTTTGAAATACAGAACTAAAATTATTTTTATCCTGATTTTATAATAGTTTTAAATTTCATATGTATTATGAAAATATTGTTTCCAATATAACCTTGAATAATAGCTTAAATAATTCATAGAGCATTTATTTATATTTTGAATGAGACATAACTATATAAATTATACAATAAAACATAATTATTTATATGCTTTTAAAATTATTTTTTTGTAATATAATCTTAGGATATTAATCGATAGGTTTACTCATATTCATTTAAATTCGAAGTTCACATAAAACCGCAGATTTTAATTCTATGCTTAAAATATAAAGGCTGTAATAATAAACTCATCACAACCTTTAAAAATAATTAATCTTCATTATTAAATTCATTAAAATCTATAATCTTTCCTGTCTCAGCATCTCTCATTCTGCCATACTTTAACGTCTTTTCATAATCTTTAATCTTTTCTCTCATAGAAATAATTATAGATGATAATATGAATATATCATCAATTAAACCAATACCAAACACAGGGTCAGGCAATAAATCTAATGGTGAAATTAGGTATACTAATCCTATTATTAGCAAAATCTTTTTTCTAAATTTTACATTTGTATCAAATAAATATTTAAATATAATCTTAATTTTCTTAAAAAAATTTAAGATTTTCATTAATCTCACTCCATCTATGTTTAACCCTGATTATTCATATAACTTTGAATAATATGCTGTAAGTTTCTAATTAGAAGATTTCAGTGAATTTGAAGGCATACCGAGTTGGTATGTCAAGAATTTAATGGATATCTTCTAACAACGAAAGCAATTACGTAGTAATTGCAACACACCGTTTCAACAAGGCGCAAGATTGTGCACTGCCTGTTAAATATAAACGATACCCGCTACCTATAGAGGTGATCGTCATCTTGCGCCTTGTTATAAACAGAAAAACTTTATTAATGAAACTCATTCAAAGAATGAGTAAGCGATTCACATAAAATCATAGATTTTAGTTCTCTGCTCATAGTTTTTAATTTTCTATGGATAATCTGGGTTTAAGTATATTTATTTAAATTATACCACTTCTAATATCAATGTTGCAAGCAAAAGGAGTTTTTTGTCATTGCATACTTCTTCTCAAGCTTGCATTTTTTATGTATTAGATATATTATATACTCTAGTATACAAATAAAACTAACTTTTTAGGAGGTAACAAGGATAAAATGTACGATTATCATGTTCATAGTTTATACTCCGTAGACTCTAAAGCACCGATGAAAGACGTTGTCCAAAAATCTATAAGCCTAGGAATGAAAGAACTATGTTTTACCGATCATACTGATTTCAATGTTTCTGGTAAAGATTTTGCTTTTGATACAGATAAATATTTTGAAGAAATAAATAATTATAAGCAAGTTTACTCTAAACAAATTGAAATACTTAAAGGCATTGAACTGGGAATACAACCACATATTTTAAAAAGATGTGAAGATTTTATAAATTCAAAACCTTTTGACTTTGTTATTTTATCTTTACATGTATGTAATAAAAAAGATTTATACTCAGATAATTTTTTTAATGATATAACACCAGAAGAAGCATATACGAAATATTTAGAGGAATTAACATATTGTGTTAAAAATTATAAGGCATATAATGTCTTAGGTCATGTGGATTTAATTAGAAGATACAATGAAGAAGTAGCTAAGATTGATCCTATGCTATTTTATGATCATCTAAAAGAAATATTTAAAATTGTAATTGAGAATAATAAAGGTATTGAAATAAACACTGGTGGTTTAAGATATTGGCTTAAAGATATAAATCCAACATATAATGTATTAAAGCTTTATAGAGATCTTGGCGGTGAGATAATAACTTTTGGCTCAGATTCACATAATCCTGAAGATCTATGTGCAGGCTATGATTATGCAATAGATGTATTAAAGCTTGCTGGTTTCAATTATATAACTACTTTTAAAAATATGAAACCCAAATTTGTAAGAATATAGTTATTGGTATGTAATAAAAATGCTATATGACCTGTATTATGTTAATATGATACAGAGCATATAGCATTTAATATAACTATCAATATTTAATCCAAATTTCTATTTTAACTCAGATTATTCATAGAAAATTATGAGCAGAGAACTAAAATCTATGATTTTATGTAAATCGCTTACTCCTATGAAAGAATTGAATAGGAGATTCATTTTTAAATATATTCTGATTAAAAGATGTCCATTTAATTCTCGACATACCAACTCGGTATGCCTTCTAATTCACTGAAATCTTCTATTTCAGAAACCTACAGCATATTATTCAAAGTTATACGAATAATCAGGGTTAATTTATCTTCTCTACTTAACTCCCGAGCATATTATATAATCAGGGTTATTATTTTTCTAAAGCAACTAAAATAAATTTTCCTCGAAAAACTTGTTTCTGGTTAGCATATGTAAATACATGAACAAAAAACTTATTATCTCTTACTCTTACAACCTCAGCTTTTGCAATAAGCTTTCGTCCTGCTTCTACTGGTTCTTTATATTTTATATTAGCTACTCCTGTAACTGCCACATCTGCATCTATAACTGCCATAGCAATAGACTCTGCTTGAGCATAAATATGATGCCCTCTTACTATGTTAGTCTTTGTAAATGCCATTTGATTATCTGTTTCTAATATAGTTATACCGTTTTTACCTAAATTTAAATCAACTAGCTCTCCTACTATTTCTGTGCCACCAATAGATCTAACTTTAGAATAATTTAATTCAGCTACATTTTTAATTCTTTCTCTAAGCTCTGGAATACCTAATTCTAACCTATCGAGTCTTATGGTCTGTATACTAACGTTATACATTTGCATTAGCTCTTCATCTGTTAAAAATGGATCCTCCTTTAAGCTTTGCTTTAATTTAATTTGTCTTTGTTTCTTTGGTAATCTTGCCTTCATATGCATTCCCCTCATTTAATACTAAATATATCACCTAATATTAAGATTATAATAAGACAATGATAATTTCAAGATAATATTTACACTTTATTAACATTAAATCCATTTTAATTTTTTATCCCTAATTATTTATATAATTTTTAAATTGTCTATTGCACATTATTTATGCCATTTATAAATAATTGGGGATAATAATAAGCTAACTTATTAAATTTTTTGAACCATATTTTTATGTACATAAAAATTTTAAAAATCTAGTAGTATTACTTTCTGTAGATTAACAAAAAGATAGCGACATAATCACTATCTTTTTTCTTTACTCAACTTCAATTACTTCTTTGTTTTTATAATATCCACATTCTGGACATACTCTATGAGGAACTTTTGGTTCATGACATTGTGGACATTCTACAAGTGTAGGTGCAGAAACCTTTGAATTTGAAGCTCTTCTTTTATCTCTTCTAGCCTTTGAAATTTTACGCTTTGGTACTGCCATTTATTAACACCTCCTTAATTACTTAAAAAAATTCTCTAATTTGCTAAGCCTTGGATCAATATCATTAATCTCACAATTACATTGCTTTTCATTTAGATTTTGTCCACATTTAGGACAAATCCCTTTGCAATTTTCATCGCATAAGGTTTTCATTGGCAAATTATATAAAATTACTGTTTTAATCATGTCAGTAATATCTATTTTGCCATTTTCATGATAAAATATAATATCTTCATATTCTTCTTGCTCTTCTTTTTCTATAATTTTCCCTGAAAAATTCTCATGAGCCTTTCTATTAAATGCATTTAAACATCTATCACACACATCAATACACTGATAATCAACTGTCCCATTTACATACAAACTAGCTTTATCTACTTTATATATTTCTAAGTTTATATCTATAGGTGTAGTAAATTCCAGTTCCTTTGTTTCTAGTGCTAAAAGATTCATACTAATATTCTCTTTTAAAGAAATTTTGAATTCTTCACCATTAATAATATTTTGTATATCAATTCTCATTATATTCACCTCATGAACATAGCCAAAATTAATTATAATAAATTAGTTGTTATTTTGTCAAGCTTTAAAAGCAAATCAGTATATAGACATCTAATCACTTTCAATGAAAAGCCAGTAGATGTCTATTCAAAATAGTCTATATAAAATTATAAACAATATTAATCATAATGAATATAATTTGCATATATAGAATTCAAAAACTTAATTTTGTAATCTTTTATGAAAAGACTTTTCTATACTAATGCCTTTGTATCTCTAGCAATCATTAATTCTTCATTTGTAGGAACAACTAATACTTTAACTTTTGCATCATCAGTACTTACGACAACTTCTTCTCCTCTGACATTATTTTTATCAGAATCAACTTTTACTCCTAAGAAATCTAAACCTTCGCAAATTTGTTCTCTCATACTAATAGAATTTTCTCCTAATCCAGCTGTAAATACTATTGCATCTACTCCACCCATTATAGCAGCATAAGCGCCTATATATTTTTTAACTCTATTAGCAAATTTATCTAGTGCTAATTTAGCTCTATCATTTCCTTCATTAGCTGCATTTTCAATATCTCTAAAATCACTGCTTATTCCAGAAATACCTAAAACACCAGATTTTTTATTTATTAAATTATTAACACCACTAATATCTAAGCCTTCTTTTTCCATTAGGAATGGAATTATTGCTGGGTCAATATCCCCACATCTAGTTCCCATAGCTAGACCTTCTAATGGAGTAAGTCCCATACTAGTATCTACACATTTACCGTTTTTAACAGCTGCTAAACTAGCTCCATTACCTAAATGACAAGTAATTATTTTAAGATCTTCTATATTCTTATTTAAAATAGCTCCAGCTCTTTGTGCAACATATTTATGAGATGTTCCATGAAAACCATATCTTCTTATACCATATTTCTCATATAATTCATATGGTAATGGATAAATATAAGCTTCTTTTGACATTGTTTGATGAAAAGCTGTATCAAACGATCCAGTCATTGGAGTATTTGGCATAATTTCTTTACATGCTTTTATACCTATGATATTTGGTGGATTATGTAATGGAGCAAGATCACTACAATCTTCCATAGTTTTTATAACCTCATCAGTTATTACAACTGATGTTGCAAATTTCTCTCCACCATGAACAACTCTATGACCTACAGCATCAATCTCATCCATAGATTTAATTGCACCATGCTCTTCATCCAATAAAGCTTTAACAACTAGTTCTAAAGCAATTTTATGATTTTCCATAGGCTGCTCTATTATTGCCTTTTTACCATTAGCTTTATGAGTAATTTTTGATCCTTCAATTCCTATTCTTTCAACTAAACCTTTTGCTAATACACTTTCATCAGTCATATCAATCAATTGATATTTTAAAGATGAACTTCCACAATTAATTACTAGTACTTTCATAGCTTACCTCCTATAAATTCTAATACCATCATTATTCATATTAATACATCTATTAAAAAAAATCAACAATTATAGTACTATTATTTGTAACATTGAATAATTTTATTTAATAACCTTGTTTTTATAATTCTTTTATAATAAACTATCTTAAACAATGAATAATAATTTCGAAAATGTAAAACTTAAAAATTGTTATTCAATTTATTAAACAAAAGTTGGTGAATAAAAATGAACATTGTCGGATTGGTGACAGAATATAATCCTTTTCATAATGGTCATAAATACCATTTAGAAATGTCTAAAAAAATAACAAGTTGTGATTATAGCATTTGTGTTATGAGTGGTAATTTTGTACAACGTGGAGAACCTGCAATAGTTGATAAATTTCATAGAGCTAAAATGGCTGTTAAAAATGGAATAGACTTAGTTATTGAACTACCTATCATTTACGCTTGCAGAAGTGCTGAAGCATTTGCACAAGGAGCTATTGCGACACTTACTTCTACAAATGTAGTAAAAAGTTTAAGCTTCGGTAGCGAATGTGGTAATATAAATACTTTGAAATTACTAGCAGATATAATATGCGAGGAACCTTTTGAATATAAAAATATGTTAAAAAATAATCTAAAAAAAGGCATGTCTTTTCCAAAAGCTAGAAGCAAAGCCTTAAAGAAATATCTATTAGATAATAATAATTTTGATTTAACAAATGTTGATGATATACTATCCAGTTCGAATAATATTTTGGGTTTAGAATATCTTAAAGCACTAAAAAAACTTGACAGTAATATAGTACCTTATACTTATGAGCGTATAGGTTCTGAGTATAATGAAAGAAATCTTAATGGCTTCTTTTCTAGTGCTACTGCTATTAGAAAACTACTTAATTCTAAAAAATATATTGATGAAATTAAACTAGTAGTTCCAACATGCACTTATGAAATTCTTAAAGAATTTCATGAAAAATATAATAGTTTTAATAATTTAGCAAATTACAATGATATTTTATTATATCTACTAAGAACAAATAGAGATTTATATGATTTCCATATTTTAAATATTGAAAAAGGTTTGAATGACAGAATATATCAAGCTAGTTTAAAAAACAATGATATCTATAAAATTATTGATTGTATAAAAACTAAAAGATACACTTACACTAGAATAAAACGAATTTTAATGCATATTTTATTAAATTTAGATAGTGATTTTCTTTTAAAGCATACATATGATAACCCATACTATATTAGAGTATTAGCTATGAATACTAAAGGCATGAAAATCTTAAAGAAAATAAAAAAAGAATCAGATATTCCTATAATAACTAAATTTTCTGATTCAAAATATCTAAATACAATTACTGAAACTGGTAAAAAAATATTGTCCTTAGAAAAAAAAGCAACTGACATTTATTTCTTGCCATTTAAAACAAAACAACTTACAACAAATCTTGATTACAAGGTTTCTCCTTATATACATAAGGAATAATTTGATAGTATTAGGAGTAATTCAAAAATATAAAATTCAAATTCATTATTTTGAATTACTCCCTTTTAGTTTATAATTCTATAGCCCTCGCCCAAAGAATCTCATCAAGCTTAACAAAATCCTTTATAGCATCTTTACTTACTGCTTCATCTACATTCAATATCATAAGAGCTGTATCTCCTTTTGTTTTTCTACCAACGTGCATAGTCGCTACATTTATGCCATCTTTACCTGTTAGTGTACCAACCTTTCCTATAACACCAGGAACATCTTTATTTTTAAGAATAATCATTTTTTCACTTGGAGTTACATCCATTTTGTATCCATTCATTTCTACTAATATACCTTCTCTTTTCATGGAAATAGCTCCTGAAAATGTGTATTGTTTCATATTTACATCTGTTATTTTTACATTTATTAAATTTGAATAGTTGTTATAATTCTCTTCATATTTTTTGAATTTAATTCCTATTCCTGATTTTTTAGCTAATACCTTAGCATTTATATAGTTAACTTTGTCTTTTTTAATTGGTTCAAGTAGTCCTTTGAGAAAAGCAATATTAACCATATCAACATCAAATTTACTTGCATCTGCCCAGTAATTAATTTCTACGAATTTTACAGCATCTTTAAATAATTGATAGTATAATTTACCTATTTTCTCCATCATGTCAATATAAGGTTTTACAGCCTTTAGCTCATCTCTATGGATAACAGGTAAATTTACTGCATTAGGTACTATTTCACCTCTTATACCATTGATAACTTGCATCGCTATTGTTTTACCTACATTTTGCTGTGCTGAAACAGTATTTGCTCCTATATGAGGTGTTACTACAACATTATCAAACTCATATAATGGACTTTCATGTCTTGGTTCTTTTTCATGAACATCTAAACCCATGCTGCCTATTTTACCATTCTTCAAACCCTCATATGCAGCTTTTTCATCAATTATTTTACCCCTTGCGGCGTTTGTTATGTGAACACCCTTCTTCATCATTTCTATTTCATTATAACTTATCATCCCAATTGTTTCTTCTGTTCTTGGCGTGTGAATGGTTATGAAATCAGCTATTTTAAGAAGTTCATCTAGTGTTTCACATTTTTTAACATCATATTGTTCAAATCTCTCATCTGTAATATATGGATCATATGCTATTGCATCCATACCAAAAGCTTTCATTCTAGTAGCTACTAATGATCCTATACGTCCTAGTCCAATAATTCCTAGTGTCTTTCCATACAATTCGGTACCTTCAAATTTATTTCTATCCCATCTTCCTTCTCTCATACTTTTATCTGCTTTTGTAATATTTCTAGCTTGTGCAAACATCAATCCTATTGCTAGTTCTCCTGCTGAGATACTATTAGAATCAGGAGTATTTGCAACAATAATTCCTCTTTTTGTAGCTTCAGGTATGTCAATGTTGTCAATTCCATTTCCTGCACGACCAATGATCTTTAATCTTTTTCCTTTTTCCATAAGCTCACTATTAACTAAAGTTGCACTTCTAACTATAATAGCATCATAATCTTGAATTACGTCTAATAATTCTTCTCTTGTCATATCAATTTTTAAATCTACATCAAATTTACTTTTTAACAAATCTATACCACTATCATCAATTTTTTCAACAATAATTACTCTTTCTCTAGTCAATTTAAACACCTCAATTTTATTTTTTAATATTCATAATATTCGCAATATTCCAAATATTTAACTTGAAACTTTCAATCATTTTACGCTAGCGTATATAAAATAATGAAATTTCATTCATATATTAGGTTCTTCACAAAAAATAAAAACTCCGCCCTATACAAGGACGGAGAGTATTATCTACGTGGTGCCACCTTATTTCACTAAAAAATAGTCTTTAAAATGTAACGGTTTACCCGTCAAAGGTTTTTTACCCCTTTGAAGCTCTAGGTTGGATTCAATAATCCCTAATATCGATTTTCACCATCCATCGACTCTCTACAACTAGACAATTATTTACTACTACCCTTCATAGCCTTTATTTGTTTAACTCATTATACAAGAAAAATATTAAAAATTCAAGTGATTTTCGAAAAATAATTTATTGATTTATTGCTTTATTTGGCTGAAGGTAGTGTAGAACTACCCTGAGGTATTATTAATATTTTAGGATTATTAGATTGTTTAATAGCAGCATCTAAGGCACTCTGTAGTGTTTTATAAGGCTTAAAGAAAACTATCTTTGCATCTTCATCTTTCAAGTCTGTTACTATAAAAACACTATTATTCTTCACCACTTGTCCAATAGCTGCAGCTTTATGACCTCCTAGAACAAATTCTTTTCTCAATTTATTTATTAGCTCTTCTGGAGACTGAGCATCTTTTATCCATTGTTCAAAAACCTTTTCTCCAAATCCTTCTTTACATTGAGCAACCAATATGATTATTCCACCATCTTTTATTGCATGTTTAGCATTATCTAGTGATTTTTGAGTTTGATATAAATTCACATCTTTTGGATAGCCACCTGGTGATACTATTACAATATCAGCGCGTTCTTTTATTTTAACATTATATATTGAATCTAAAAATTTACAACCTTGTCTATGAGCTAATATATAATCTCCACTAAATGCTTTTAATATTTTTTTGTCTTTATTTAACACTACATTTAGTATAAAATCTATATTTAATAATTTACCAACTTCATCTATGTCCTCTCTAACAGGATTGCCCTGAATTTTACCCGATTTAGCTCTATCATCTAATTGAAGCTTATGGTTATTTGAAATACTTTTGTAATTAGCTGCACCTGGCATAACAGCTTTTGCCCCACCTGAATATCCAGCAAAGTAATGATATTCAATATTACCTGTACATATTTTAATATCTGCCTTTACTAATGTCTTACATAAATAGACAGGTGTAGCTCTCTTTGTATCTCCTATGTAAACATATTCATCTTTATTGCTATCTATAGCTTTTATTGATCCATAAATTTCGCTTCCTAGCAACATTTCCTGTTCTTCTTTTGTATGAGATCTATGTATACCCATTCCAAATATAATAGTTATATTTTCGTTTTTTATACCTGCTTCTTTTAATTCAGCTATGATATATGGTAATAGCTTTTTTGAAGGAGATGGTCTAGTTATATCACTAACCATTATAGCAGCTGTCTTACCTTTTTTAGCAATGTCTTTTAATCTATCACTTTCTATTGGATTGTTTATAGCATATTCTAGTTTTTTTTGTTCTTCTTCTAAGCTTATTTCATTATTGGGTAGATTTGCATTAATAATATTTACATCAAAATTTTCTGGTATAGTAGCTTTCGTTATTGTTTTTCCATATTTTAGTTCAATATTCATATCTATTCCCCTTTTCTGCATAATTACAACAATGTTATTTATAATAATAACATATTTAGAGGTAATCTTAAAAATTAGTTTCCTAATTTAATTAATTATTACTTTCATATATTGTTTTAAACATCAAATTCTAAGTCTATGATTTTAAAAACATCTTCTTGTTTGGCAAATGATAAATTTAAGAAAACTGGAGGCTCATTCACGCTATCATCATTATTTATATAAAATTGTCTTATATATAATTTAAATATATCTTGCTCAGCATCATATTCATAACCTTGTATTACCATATCCTTATATATTAGCTTTGAATTTTTTTCATATATCATCCATTCTTGCCTATTCCCATTAATGGTTTTGTAGATTTTTATGTCACCATTATCTTCTATAAGATTAAGCTTTCCTGCTATTATTTCTTCTATTACTGAAACATCCCCTTTTGTTTGAGCTCTTACAAATTTTAATGCCATATTAGTTATAAAAGGAAAATATTCATGTTCTACTTTATAAATTTCAGCTTTTTTTTGACTTTCTCCACTATTTTTTCTTAACTGTTCTATTTGAGATTTTAGTAAAGCCTCCTTTTCTTTTACTGCATCAAGCTTACTATTTAAATCTTCAATTGTTGCTTGTTTATTCCTAATCTCTTCTTTGTATTCATTATTACTCATACTACAACCACTTATATTTATTAAGTATATGAAAATCATTATTATAAAAATAATCAACCTATTTTTCTTCTTCATACTTTCCCCTCCAATATTAATCTAAATTATTAATTAAATACCGTTTATGGATATTTGGTAGTAAACCCAGATTATTTCTATACAGCATATTATTTGATCGTTATATGAATAATCAGGGTTGAATTTTAATATAATATACCAATCATAACAACAGGAGGTATATATGATTAACTTTCTTTTATTATTATTATCATTTACATATATATTCAATCATTTCAAAAAAAAATATGCCCACTGGAAAAAAGCCTTTTTTTTTGTATTAGTTATTCATATTGTAGTATTACTCGCATTTCTAATACTATTACAGCCAGAGACAGCATTAAAAGCAGGTGTAGAAGGTGTTAATATATGGCTAAATATAATTTTGCCCTCTTTGTTTCCATTTTTTGTTTGTTCTGAAATTTTAATAAACTTAGGTATAGCTGATTTTATAGGTACGCTTCTAGAACCTATTATAAAACCTATCTTTAATGTTCCAGGACAAAGCGCATACGTTTTTTCAATTAGTATTGCTTCTGGTTATCCTATTGGCGCTAAAAATGTTGCCAATTTATTAAGTAACAATGAAATTGATACTATAAGCGGTCAAAAAATACTATCATTTTGTAGTACTTCTGGTCCTTTATTTTTAATTGGTTCAGTTTCAATAGGAATGCTTAATAACCCTTCTTTAGGTACTTTATTTGCCATTAGTCACTATATAGGAGCTTTAGGTGTAGGTCTTATTTTTAAATTTTACTATGATTTCAAATATAAAAATTCACACTATAGCTTTATTAATAATATTTCACTCAATACAGCTTTAGATAAACTCATTCAAAAAAGAAGAAAAAATGATAAATCCATAGGTGAACTTTTGAGTTTAGCCGTCATAAAATCTATGAATACTATTTTAATGGTCGGAGGTTTTATTATACTTTATTCTATAATAACAAACCTCCTGTTAAGTACAAAAATATTTGATGTATTCTCATCAATATTATGTTATATAATTCCATCTATTTCTAAAGATCTGATTAAAGGTCTATTGTGTGGATTTATAGAGATGACAAATGGCTGCAAAATCATTGCAGCTGTAGGTAATTCTAGCTATGTAGCAAAACTATCCGCTATAAGCTTTATAATTGGATGGAGCGGCTTATCTATTCATAGCCAAGTAATTAGTATAATAAAAGAAACTAAGCTGAAATTAAAGCCTTATATAGCTGCAAAATTTGCTCATGGACTTCTTTCAGCTGTTTTAACATTAATTATTTATAAAAGTTTCTATTCCCAGAATGATTATACTATAGTATCAAAAATAAATACGAATGTCTATTTATTTCCTAATAACTGGTTGAACATTTTTGTATTTTCTTTGAAATTATTTGCGGTAGTAATCATTACATTATTACTCTTTGGTGTTGTTTACAATTTTATTACAAGTAAAATAAATAAAAGAAATTAAATGCCTTTTAGCTCATTTCTATTTTCATCTAATATTTTGATTGTCTCTTTTAATTTCTCTTGCATTTCCTTAAGCAGCTCATCGGCATATTCTATGCTTCCAATTCTTATTTCTTTTGCATTATTTTGTGCTTTCTTTATTATATCATTTGCTCTATCATTTGCTAACTTAGTTATTTCATCTTTTTCAATCATCTCTTCTATATGAGTTTTTACTTCATCAACTATAGTATCTGCTTCATTTTGTGCTTCTGCTAAAATCCTTTGTCTTTCTTCTTTAATCCATTCAGCTTGTTTTATTTCATCAGGAAGTTTTATTCTTATAGCCTTGATAATGTTAAATATTTCCTCTTTGTCAACCATAACTTTTCCTGTCAAAGGAATTACAGAAGCATCTTCCACAATATCTTCTATTTCATCTAATAATTTTAATACATCCATATTAAAACTAAACCCCCTTAATTTTTCTTATTACAGCTTCTCTAACAACTGGTGGAACAAATTTAGACACATCACCATTGAATTTAACAACATCTTTAACTAAACTAGAGCTTAAATAAATATAATTACTACTAGTCATTAAAAACACTGTTTCAATATTTTGATCTAAACATTTATTGGTTAATGCCATTTGTAGTTCGTACTCAAAATCAGTAGTTGAACGTAATCCCTTAACTATAATAGAAATGTTATTTTGCTTAACATAATCTATTAATAGTCCCGAAAAACTATCAACGATTACATTATCTAGATGTTTTGTTGCTTCTTCTATAAATTTTACTCTTTCATTTACACTAAACATTGGGTTTTTTGCAGGATTCTTCAATACACTAACAATGATTTTTTCAAATTTTTTAGAACTTCTTTCAATAATATCTATATGACCATATGTAATTGGGTCAAAGCTACCTGGATATACTGCAATCATTATTTTCCTCCTTCATTTCATAAAAAGTAACAAACGTATTGCCATATTTTCTACAATCAAGAACATGAAGCTTGTTAATTGAACTTGGTAATTTTTCATCACTTGAATGCTCAACAATTACAATACATCCAGTCTTGATAATATTATCTTCTATTAATTGTTCTAATGAAGAAACTACAAATAATTTACCATAAGGTGGATCCATAAAAACAAAATCAAATTTTAATTGTCTGCTTCCTAATTTTTTTATAGCTTTAATAACATCTGTTTTATAAACCTCTGCCTGCTCTTTGAGTTTTGTTTTTTCTAGGTTTTGTTTTATAACTCTATTAGCATTAGAGTCCATATCTATAAAAAAACATTTTTTCCCTCCACGGCTTAAAAATTCAATTCCCATTGAACCAGACCCAGCAAATAAATCTAATATATATGCATTAGAATCTATTTGACCTATAATGTTAAATATAGATTCTTTTACTTTATCAGTTGTAGGTCTTGTTTTATTACCACTTGGAGCCTTTAGTTTATGTCCTTTAGCTTTTCCTGTTATTACTCTCAGGGCTTTCCCCTCCTACAATTCATATTTTAGCATGTTTTAATATTATATACAAATTCTCTTAACTTAAATACTAATATAAGGCAAAGTTTTTCTATAGAAGATTCCCAATGCTAATTTTTGTTTTTTAAATTGAAAAATACATTTATTTCAAAAATATTATTATAAATTAAAAACTCTTATCTATTTCATTTATATCATTAAATAATTTTTGTATTTTATTATTCAACAAATTATTTTCCTGTGAAGATAATAATTCTTTATTTGATATAATTTTTTTTGCTGCTGTTTGTGCTTCTTTTAGAATATCTATATCTGTAAAAACATTAGCTATTTTAAAACTTGGCAGTCCATGTTGCCTAATTCCTAAAATATCTCCTGGTCCTCTAAGCTCCAAGTCTTTTTGAGATATTATAAAACCATCATTTGTTTCTTTCATAATATGCATTCTTTTTACTGATATTTTATTATTCCCTCTATTTATTAGTATACAATAAGCTTGCTCACTGCCTCTACCAACTCTTCCTCTTAACTGATGAAGTTGAGCTAAACCAAATCTTTCAGCATTTTCTATAACCATAATATTTGCATTTGGAACATTTATACCAACCTCAATAACTGTTGTTGATATTAAAACATCTATATCTCCATTCTTAAATTTTTCCATAACATATTCTTTATCAGTATTTTTCATCTTACCATGTATTAATGCAACCTCAATATCTGAAAAGTAACTATCAATTAATTCATCATACATTACTTGAGCTGATTTCAAGGTATCTAAAGCTTCTGATTCTTCAATTAATGGACATACTATGTAAGCCTGTCTTCCTTCTTTTATTTGCTCTTTAACAAAATTATAAACCCTATTAGACATATTGTTACCTACTGGGTATGTTTTTACAGGCTTTCTTCCTGGAGGTAATTCATCTATAACCGAAATATCTAAATCTCCATATAATATTAAAGCTAATGTTCTAGGAATTGGAGTAGCTGTCATAACCATGACATCTGGATTATAACCTTTATTAGCTAATGATACTCTTTGTCTAACTCCAAACCTGTGCTGTTCGTCTGTTATAACAATTCCTAGCTTATCAAAAATAACACTATCCTGTATCAAAGCATGTGTTCCTATAAGTATGTTTACTTGAGAATTTTTAATCTTTTCTTTTACTACTTCTTTATTTTTTTGTGTCATGCTACCTACTAATAAATCACATCTAATACCAAAAGGTTTTAGTATGTTATTAACTGATTCATAATGCTGCTTAGCCAAAATTTCAGTAGGAGCCATCATGACTGCTTGATATCCAGAGCATACTGCATGATACATTGCTAAAATAGCTATTATCGTCTTTCCAGAACCTACATCTCCCTGTATTAATCTATTCATTGTTTTATTAGAATTCATATCAGATAATATCTCGCTTAAAACTTTATCTTGGGCGTTTGTAAGCTTAAAAGGAAATGTATCTATTAAATCATATATCTTTGGGCTTTTATTAAACTTTATACCCTCGTTATTGTTTATTTTTTTTCTGATACTCATTAAACCAAGTTGAAACATAAAAAACTCTTCAAAAACTAACCTTCTTCTAGCTTTGGCATAACTATCCATATTTTGCGGAAAGTGTATATCTTTTAGAGCTGTTTTTAGATCTATTAAATCATTTTGAATCATTAAGCTATTAGGTAAAGTATCTTGTATTGTATCTACAGTATCAGTTATAACATTATCAACTATTCTAATTATATCATTATTTTTTATACCTTTTGTCAATGGGTATATTGGAGTAATTTTACTTATATTTTTAAATTTATTATCTGATTCTATTACAGGATTATGTATCTCAATACGATTATACACTCTTTTGATTTTTCCAGTAACAATAATCTTTTGACCAATTTTAAACTTATCCTTCATATAAGCTTGATTAAACCATACTATTTGTGCTGTAGCTGTTTCATCTCGCACTTGCATTTTTAATATTGTTAATTTTCTATTTGGTCTAGACATAGCTGCTTTTCCTGCAACCCATAATTCAAAGGTTTGTCTCTTTCCATCTTGACCTTGTACAATTTTTATTTTCTCAGATTTATCTTCATAGCCTCTGGGAAAATAATAAAGAGCATCATAATAAGTATTGATTCCAAGTTTTTTCAATTTTTCAGCTCGTTTTGGTCCAACACCTTTTACATATTGAATAGAATTACATAATGAATCCAAAATAGTGCCCTCCTATAATTAACCTATTACCCCTTAAATTAAACTCCTATTCACTTTATTCCTAGGAGTAAGCGAATAGCTGTACCTCATATTCATTTCTATAATATGAAACTCCTACTCATTTTCATTCCTAGGAGTAAGTGATTTACACCAAATCACAGACTTGGGTTCTCTGCTTTCTTAATCTTTGCCTTACATATCTTAATACCATTTTTTTTGTGATTTTAACTTTTTTATTTCTCTCTTTATTGCTCTTTCAAACTGTAACTCCTACTCACTCCGTTCCTAGGAATAAGCGGAGTTGTACCTCCTATTCATTATATTCATAGGAGTAAGCGACTCACATAAAATCATAGATTTGGGTTCTCTGCTTTCTTAATCTTTGCCTTACATATTTTTAATACCATTTTTTTGTGATTTTAACTTTTTTTATTTCTCTCTTTATTGCTCTTTCAAACTGTAACTCCTACTCACTCCGTTCCTAGGAATAAGCGGAGTTGTACCTCCTATTCATTATATTCATAGGAGTAAGCGACTCACATAAAATCATAGATTTTAGTTCCCTGCTCAAAATCATAGATTTGGATTCTCTGCTTAAAGAAAAAAAGTTAAGCATCACATCTACTTAACTTTTTATCTTTAAATAAGATTTATTCAAATCATTGTAGTCCTTTTATAATAATAAACTATCATACTTCTAAAAAGCTAAGAATAAAAAATATTAAGTAAAAACATTATATATAATTCTATAATTTATTCAACTGAAACTAAATAATAATATAATGGCTGACCTCCATAAACAAGTTCTATATCACAATCATCTATTTCAGATTTAATCTTAGAAACTAGTTGTTGAGCATCTTCTAGGGTCACATCTTCTCCATAGAAGATAGTAACTATATCAGTGTCTTCATCAATCATTTGACTAATCATCTCAAAACTTGTATTTTCTAAATCTTTACCAGCTTTAACTATACTACCATCATAAATACCAATGATATCTCCTTCTTTAATCTCTATATCATTAATAACAGTATCTCTTACGGCTGTAGTAACCTCTCCACTTTTTATATCTTCTAGTGCTTCTGTCATACATTCAATATTCTCGTCTAAATCTAAATCACTATCAAATGAAATTAAAGCACCAACACCTTGAGGAATATTTTTTGTAGGAATAATTCCAATGTTTTTTTCACTTATTTTCTGTACCTGCTGTGCTGTTAAAATAATGTTGCCATTGTTAGGCAGTATAATTATATTCTCTGCTTTCAAAGAATCAACAGCTTTTAATATATCTTCTGTACTAGGGTTCATTGTTTGACCACCCTCTATGATGTAGTCAACATTTAAATCTCTAAAGACATCTTCTACCCCTTTACCTCTAACTACAGCAATTATCCCATATTTTTTCATTTCTTGACTATCATTTTCTTTTTTATCTTCTTCATTAAATAAAACATTTTTATGCTGCAATCTCATGTTTTCTATTTTTATATCCATTAGTTCACCAATACTTAAAGCTTTTTGTAAAACTGTTCCTGGCTCGTTAGTATGTATATGTGTTTTTATTATATCTCCATCACCTATTACTATAATAGAATCACCATACTTTACTATCTGCTTTCTAAAGTTTTCTGAACTATCTTTTGCATTATTTATTATAAATTCAGTACAATAACCAAATTTTATATCTCCTGTTACAATTTCATGTGTTTGTTTTGGAGTATTATCATGTACTATATTAATATCGACATCTTCCTTGCCTATCAATACGTTATAAGCACCTTTTAGTATTATTAATAATCCTTTTCCACCTGCATCTACTACGCCTGCTTGCTTTAATACATCAAGCATTTCTGGTGTTTTTTGTAATACCATCTCCCCATGGGATAATACCTTTTCTAAAAACACTATTATATCACTTTCATTTTCTGATAATTCAATTGCTTTCTCGGCACACTCTCTAGCTACTGTAAGTATGGTACCCTCAATAGGTTTCATTACAGCTTTATATGCAGTATCTGAAGCTAATCCAAAAGCCTGTGCTATATCTTTTATACCTAGCTTGTCCTTTCCTCTTAAACCTTTAGCAAAGCCTCTAAAAAGCTGAGATAATATAACACCTGAATTTCCTCTAGCTCCCATTAAAGAACCTTTTGAAGCTGATGTTGCTATATCTTCAATATTATCGTTATTCATCTTAAGAATTTCCTTTGAAGCTGAGCTTAAAGTCAAAGACATATTTGTTCCAGTATCACCATCTGGTACAGGAAATACATTTAATGCATTTACCTGCTCTTTGTTGTTTTCTAAAGCTTTCGCTCCTGCTATCAGCAATTTTTTAAGCATAGCTCCATCAATATATGTAATATTCAACATTGATACCTCCTTACTTTTCCTTTTGAACTCTAACACCTTGTACGTAAACATTAACTTTATCTACTTCAACTCCTGTTAACTGTTGAACATTATATTTGACTTTTCCAATAATATTATCCGCTACAACAGATATTTTAGTACCAAATTGCACTATAATAAACAAATCTATATTAACTTCATCGTCATTAATAGTAATCTTAACACCCTTTGTAAGATGTTCCTTCTTTAGTAATCTAACTAAATTATCAGTTGTATTTTTAGAAGCCATACCAACTAATCCATAACATTCCATTGCAGATATAGCAGCTATAGTTGCAAAAACATTTTCATCTATCATTATATTTCCATATTGATTATTAATAGTTTTTGGCATCAACAAACCTCCTCTTAAATCATCTCTTATTATAATACCTTATTATGAAGCTACGTTCAATAAATTACCCAAATAATCTAGGTTAAATATATTATACCCTTTTTTATTAACTAATACCACTTCTATAGTTTCATTATAGCAAACTTGCTACAAAATAAATATAATTTTATATGAATTATATATTTTTAAAAAAAGGATAAACTATATTTATTAGTTATTAAACCAAAATTATTCATAAAATTATTAGCAGAAAACTAAAATCTGTAATTTAACTCACGAGTAGAAAACAGAAATCTATGTTTTTTGTAATTCAAACTAATTCAGGGGATAAAAACGAAAGTAAATTTGAAATTAGTGGCCTAATAGAAAATTTATTTATACCATAGTCTCGTACTTCCTCTTAATTAGCAATTCACACTTACTTAATCATAAATTTTTTACTAATATATTACAATATATTAGTAAAAATTTATGAATATTCAAGATTTAATTAATGTTGTAGTGTATTCTTACTCCTACTCACTCTGGGTTAATATTAATACTATTTATTTTGCGATTTTTACATTTTCATTTCTCTAATATAATACTATTTTTAAGTTTTTATTGCAATATTATGTATATGTATGTTAGAATAGTAATGTTCGCAGGTTTTCGTTAAGGAGTAACAGTTTAAGGAGGTGTTTGCTTTGTCTAAATATTGTGAAATTTGTGGTAAAGGTAAAGTATCTGGTAATATAGTTACTTTCTCTAAGCGACATATAAGAAGAACTTGGAAACCTAATATCCAAAAGGTTAAAGTTTGCATAGATGGAACTGTAAAAAGAATGAACGTTTGTACTAGATGTTTAAGATCTGAAAAAGTAAAAAGAGCTTTATAATAGTAGGCTTCCAAAAGGAAGCCTATTAGTTTACCTAAAATTTTTTATTATTAGTTACAGTAAATATGTAGACCTATTTTCATAAGACTAATTCCAATTACACTTAATAACACCCAACTTGGCAAATATATTATTGCTACAATCATAAAGATTATTAGTAAAGAAGCTATAAACAATTTATTTTTTATCAACACATTTATCACCTCTATAACATATTAAATAATGCCCATGCTAATGCCAATAGAAGTATTCCTAATAAAAAAAACCATATTGATAAAGGTACTACTTGTATAACAACTATTGCACCTACTACCCCTAATATAATACCTGCAACTTGTTTGAAATTCTTGCTAAATCTGAATTTACCTATTTTGTATTTCTTTAAATTTCTAAAATTAATTTTTGGTAAAAGTTTGCTCATATCCCTCCCCCCTAATTCATATTTTTAAGTTTGTATTTGATTCATTATCTCTTCCGAGGTCTTATAATCTACGATTAACTTAAAATACTACTTATAACATAATATTACAACAAATAGTTTTTGTTACATATTTTTTTGTTTTTTATACTGCAAAGTACAATAATTAGTATCTAAGTTTTCTAAAATATATTTTTAGCAATATTTTATTATTATATTTAACACTATTTATTGAACATTTTCTTTCTAATACTCCATTTACTTTTCCCTTTATATGACCGATAAAACTAATTAAGTTTCTCCTAAAAAAAAGACCTGCTCAAAACTAATTCTGAGCAAATCTTTTACTTTAGTCATCCGCTTTTATTATTAAACATGTTCCCTTATGTATCTTTATTTTACCCCTTTTTCCCAATATTTCATTACTCACTCCTAGAAGTGATGAGTATTCAAACTTTCTATTGCTTACTTCATATTTGAAGCCTTCAGTGCTAACCACAGCACCCTCATTTGAAACAGGTATTATAGAAATATACTTATGTGTATTATCAAAAACAGCTTCTGACTCATCTAATAATGATATTTCATTATTATTATCAACTATTGTAGCTTTTATATTTTTCTTATTCATTTTATTTAATATGAGTATATTCCCCATAGTATGATCCAAACGTGTTCCTATTACACCACCTATTACAACTTCTTTTGCTCCTAACAAAGCAGCTTGTTCTAACGCTAGTTCTAAATCAGTGTAATCTTTATTTGTAGGAAATTCTATTATTTTTATACCCTTTTCTTTTATTATTTCTAAATTTTTTAAACTTATTGAATCTAAATCTCCAACAACAATATCTGGAATTAATCCATATTCAAATAAATGTTTAACTCCTCCATCAGCACAAATTATATATTTTGCATCCTTAGCAATTTGTAAAATTATGCTCTCTTTTAGTAAAGTACCACTGCCTAATACAACAATTTTCAATTTTTATCCCTCTTTTAAAACTTAGATAATCTATTAAAACTCAGTTAATCTTCTAAAATTCTTTATAGTTAAATTGATATCTTTAGAATTAAAAACAGCTGAGCCAGCTACGAATACATTTGCTCCACATTTAAACACTTCAGCTATATTATCTTCTTTGATACCACCGTCAACTTCTATGTCAATATCTAAGTCCCTTTCATCTATTAATGTTCTTAATTGTTTGATTTTGTCTTTCGTAGCTTCTATAAATTTTTGACCTCCAAAGCCTGGATTTACTGTCATTATTAATACCATATCTACATCATTTAATAAATGCTTGACACATTCTATAGGTGTAGCTGGATTTAAAGCTATTCCTGCTTTAATACCAAAACTCTTAATTAATTGTATTGCTCTATGTACATGCACTGTTGATTCATAATGTACTGTAATAATATCTGCACCAGCTTTAACAAAATCTTCAATAAACCTTTCTGGTTTTTCTATCATTAGATGTACATCAAATGGAATTTTTGATATCTTCCTAAAATCTTTAATTACGACCTGTCCAAATGTTATATTTGGTACAAACGCTCCATCCATTACATCTATGTGTAATAAATCAACTCCTGCATCTTCAACCTTTTTTATGTCTTCTCTAATATTACTAAAATCCGCTGACAAAATTGATGGTGAAATCTTAATCATATTAATATCTCCTTCTTTTACTTATTTCATCCATGAGGTTTAAATAGCTCTCATATCTTTCTTTGCTAATTTTACCCTCTTCTAACGCCTCTTTAACTCCACAATCTGGCTCATTTTTATGCATACAACTATTAAACCTACAATTGCAGCCAAATTTTTTTATCTCTCTATAAAACTCTTTCAACCCATTTTCATCTATGTTGCTTATATCTAAGGAACTAAAGCCTGGTGTATCGACAACTAATCCCCCACAAGAAAGCTCCATAAGCTCTGCACTTCTTGTTGTATGCTTACCTCTATTAGTTTTTTGACTGATATCACCTGTTTTTAGTTCAAATTTTGGCTGTATACTATTTAGAATACTTGATTTTCCAACACCCGAAGGACCTGCAAAAACAGTTATATTATCTTTTAAACATACTTTTAACTCTTCAATTCCCTTGTGTTGTTTACAACTTGTAACTATAACCTTATAGCCAGCTTTTTCATATATATTAATAATATCTGAAATCTCTTTTTCATTTGATAAATCTATTTTATTAATGCAAATCAAAACATTTAAACCTTTCTCTTCTGCAACTAATAAAAATCTATCTAATAACCATAAATTTGGATCAGGATTTTTAATTGCAAATACAATAACTGCTTGAGATACATTTGCAACTGTTGGCCTAATTAGCTCATTCATGCGTTTTTTTATTTCTTTTATATAGCCAGTCTTGTCACCTTGTGTTACTTCAATACAAACTTTATCTCCTATTAATGGTTTGATTTTCTGTTTTCTAAACAAACCTCTAGCTCTACATTCGTATATACCTTCATCAGTTTTTACGTAATAAAAGCCTCCAATTCCTTTCATGATTATGCCATCAAGCATTTATAATCCTCCTAAAAAGTATATTCAACGTCATCAATATATACTCCATCAAAATAAATCTCAAACTTTGTAAATCCTTCTCCTGTTACTTCTATTTTTATTCCGCCTTGACTAGTATTAACAGTTTTTTCGTATATTACTTCTTTTTGCTCATTTTGAATTTTGTATATCTTCACATCAACTGTATCTCTATCCTCTGGAAGCTGTATATTCAATGTTTCTTTTTTAGTATCTGTACTTGTATTACTATCTTTATCAGTATCAGTTATTGTATCATTGTTTGTACCGGTTTCAGTACCACTATCTTCAGTTGGCTCGCTACCATTACTAACTATAAAATCAACAACTACATTTTCTTCTACTTCTTGTCCTGCTGGGTGACTTTGGTGGATTACTATATTTTTAGAAACATCATTATTCTTTTCATATTTAACCTCGCCTAAAGCAAATCCATTTGAAATTAGGTCTTTTTTAGCTGCATTTATATCTTTTCCTATATAATTTGACATTATCAAATAATTAACTTTGGGACCATTACTTATTGTATAATTAACTCTTGTACCTTTTTTTACCATCTGAAAGGCTTTTGGACTTTGACTAATAACTATACCTGTAGGTAAATCGCTAAAATCATGCGTTATAACACCTTCTTCTAATCCTTTATTATTTAATACAGCTTCAGCCTCATTAGAAAGTTTGTTTAATAAATCTGGTACTTCTATTAATTCAGACCCTTTACTTACAGTAACCTCTAAAGGGAATCCCGATTTCAAAGTATTTCCTGCTTTTTCTGTTTGATATACTATCTGTCCCTTGCTATAATCATCATTAAACACTTCATTTTTAACAACTAACTCTAAACCTAATGCATTAACTTGCTTTCTTGCCGAGTCAACATCAAGTCCTATTACATATGGTATTGGTATTTCTTCTTTTACTAGATAATCTTTAACATATAAATACCCAATAGCTAATCCACAAGTAACAACAAATGCTAGTATTATTGCAACAATAGTTACAAGCACTTTAGAGCTTTTATTATTTTCTTTTTGCTTTTTGTTGATTTTTTTAGCTTTAGGATTTCTCCTTCTACTTGTTGGTACAACAATTTCTTTAGTTTCATTATCTTTTTTCATCATAACCTCTTCTTTAGGTATAACCATTGTTGGTGAATCATCGTAACATTTAAATTCTATAGTATCTTCCTTTAAATTATTCTTAGCTTTTTGCAAATCATCTATTATTTCTTCTGCATTATCATATCTTAAAGCTTGATCTTTTTGGACTGCTTTAGTTACTATTTTCTCCAAAGTCTTGGGAATAGAATCATCAATTTCGCATAAAGGAGTAATATCTTCTTGTATATGCTTTAATGCTACTGATATTGGACTATCTCCTTGAAATGGTACTTTACCTGTCAACATTTCATACATGACAATACCTAATGAATATAAATCAGACTTTGCATCAGTATATCCTCCGCGAGCTTGTTCTGGAGAAAAATAATGTACTGAACCTATTACATTACTAGTTACAGTTACAGTTGATGTAGTTGCTGCTCTAGCAATCCCAAAATCTGTTACTTTTATTTTCCCATCATCGTCTATCATTATATTGTGAGGTTTAATATCTCTATGAACAATTTTATTTTTATGTGCATTATTTAGTGCTTCAGCTATTTGCAAGCTAATATCTATAACTTCTTTTGGCTTTAGTTTGTTTTTTTCCTTTATCAATTGCTTTAGAGTTTTCCCTTTCACATATTCCATTACAATATAATGAATATTATCTTCTGCCCCAACATCATAAATACCAACAATGTTTGAATGAGATAAACTAGCAGCTGCTTGAGATTCTCTATTAAATCTATTAATAAAATCTTCATTGTTAGTAAATTCTTCACGTAATACCTTAACTGCAACATATCTATGAAGAAGACGACATTTGGCTTTATATACTATTGCCATTCCGCCTCCACCGATTCTCTCTATTATTTCATATCTATTACCTAGAGTTTTTCCAATCATATAATAACCTCTTTTCTAATCAATCTTTATAATAGTAACAGTAATATTATCTTCACCACCAAGTTCATTTGCTTTTTCTACCAAACAATTACATGCTTCTTGCGGAACTTCTATTGTACTTAAAATATGTTTAATTTCTTCATCACTTAGCATATTTGTCAAGCCATCAGAGCATAACAATACAATATCTCCTTTTTCAATGTCTCTTTCAAATACATCAACCTTTAAATCAACATCAGTTCCTAAAGCTCTTGTTATGATATGTTTTTGTGGGTGATCTTTAGCTTCTTCTTTAGATATACTCCCATTTCTAACTAATTCTGCTACTAAAGAATGATCTTGAGTTAATTGTGTTAACTCACTATTATTGTATATATAAGCTCTACTATCCCCTACATGTCCAATTATTGCTGAATTTTCTGTGAAATATACCATTGTTAACGTAGTTCCCATTCCATTTAGACTTTCATTTAACAGCCCTTCATTATAAATAATCCTATTTGCCTCAGTTAGTGTCATATGTATAAATTTAGGTATTAGAATATCTTTATTAATTAATGCTTCTCTATTTTTATCAAGCATATCTTCAACAGTTTTTACAGCTAAATAGCTAGCTGTTTCTCCACCATTATGACCTCCCATACCATCTGCAACAACAAATAACTGCAATTCTACAATATCTGAATTATAATATGAATCCTGATTTACTGTTCTTGTTTTCCCTATATCAGAACAAACACCAAAAATCATAAAAACCCTCCACTCCAAATTAAATAATCTAACCTTGATTCTGACTAATATATTTATTTCTTAATTGTCCACATGCTGCATTTATATCAGAACCCATCTCTCTTCTGACAGTTGTACTTATACCTTTTTGACATAAAGTATCAGCAAAGCCTTTTATATTTATATTATTAGACTTTTTATATTCAACTTCTTTAATATTATTTAATGGTATCAAATTGACATGACATAACATGCCTTTAATTAGAGAATACATTTTTAAGGCGTCTTTTTTATTATCATTAACTCCGTTTATTAATGTGTATTCAAATGTTATTCTCCTATTTGTTTTATTAATATAATACTTACAAGCTTTTATTATTTCATCTAAACTGTATTTGTTGGCTATTGGCATTATATTCTTTCTCTGAATATCAGTAGTAGCATGTAAAGATATTGATAATGTTATAGGTAATTCTTCATTTGCTAAATCATATATTTTAGGCACCAACCCACATGTTGATAGTGTTATATGTCTATATCCAAGGTTTATTCCTAATTCATCATGTACTATTTTTAAAAATTTTATGACATTATCATAGTTATCTAATGGTTCCCCAGATCCCATAAGCACTATATTATTAACTTTAATTTTTTGATCAGCTTGTATTTTATATATTTGGTCAACAATTTCTCCTGCTGAAAGATTCCTAATAAGTCCCTCTTTAGTAGATGCACAAAACTTACACCCCATTTTACAACCAACTTGTGTAGAAATACAAGCTGTGTTACCGTGTCTGTAAGGCATTAAAACACTTTCTATTATGTTACCATCATTAAGACAAAATAAATATTTTTTTGTACCATCTAATTTTGAATCATATCTTTCAAGTATTTTTATATTTTCAATATAATATTTATTATCTATTCTACTTTTCAATTTTTTAGATAAAACTGATATATCTTCAATAATATTTATATTTTTATTATGAATCCACTCAAAAACCTGATTCGCTCTAAAAGGTTTAATACCATTTTCTTCAAAAATCTTTCTCAACTCTGTCAAAGTATATGACTTTAAATCTTGTTTATTATTCAAAAAATCCCTCCAAGCTACAATTAAAAATTTATAGCTATCTATATATTATCAAAAAAAATGTAATTTTCATAGACATGTTTAAAATATTATTTTACTCTAATTGTTCATAGATTTTCTACTTAATTTTTCTAAACTTCGCAATAAAAAAACCATCAGTCCCATGAACATTAGGATATAATTGTGTATATCCTATATTATTTTGAATTCCTAATTTAACACAAATATCTTCTTCAAATGGCAATAATTCATAATTTGTATTTGCTTCTAAAAATCTAGACACAACATCAAAATTTTCTTTTTTACTTATCGTACAAGTACTATATAAAAGTATACCATTTAAACGAACATATTTGCTAGCATTAGTCAAAATTTTATATTGAAGATGGGATAGATTGTTTATATCTTCCATGCTAAGTCTCCATCTTATTTCAGGCTTTCTTCTCAATAATCCTAAACCTGAACAAGGTGCATCTACTAAACAATAATCCACTTTAAATATCATATTTTCATCCAACGTTAACGCATCAATTAACTGAGTTTCTATAATATCTATTTCTAACCTCTTTGCAGCTTTGTTTATAAGACTTAATTTATGTTCGTATATATCTCTTGATATTATTTTTCCTTTATTGTTCATTTTTTGAGCTAAATGACAAGTTTTACCACCAGGAGCACTACATACATCCAAAACTATGCTTTCTGGTTTTGGATTCATAATTTCAGCTACCATCATAGAACTTTCATCTTGTATGGAAAAAAACCCTTGTTTAAACTCACTCAAATTAGTAATACGTTTTGCATTGTTAACCACTAAACCATCCTTACTATACGGCAAGGATTTTACATTGATATCTTTTTCTTCTAATTTTTTTATCAATTCATCTCTGGTAATTTTTAGAGTATTGACTCTAATATTTAATTTTGGTTTACTATTGTTTGCTTCACACAAATCAGCTGTAAATTCATAACCAAATTCTTTAATGAAATGTTCAATTAACCATTTTGGATGTGAATACTTTAAATTTAAGTAATCAACTCTATTGTACTCTTTATAGTCTGGTATTAAACTTGATTTATTTCTTATTATATTTCTTAATACCGCATTAATGTATCCTGGTATTCCTTGATGGCACATTTTTTTAGCTACTTTAACACTTTCATTACATGCAGCTCTTTCTGGTATTCTATCCATAAAAACTATTTGGTAAATGCCAATTCTTAAAATCTGTTTTACTTTAACAGTTAATTTGTTAATTGGTATTTTTGAATATTTAGATATAATAAAGTCAATAAGAACTTTATTTTGTATAACTCCGTATACTATTTCTCTAATTAAACCTTCATCCAAAATATTCTCTAAATTTTTTAAATTCTTGCTAATCTCAATATTTGAAAAAGCACCTTTTTCTTCTATATTTATAAGTATTTTTGTTGCTATAAATCTAGCATTGTTTTTCATACAATCCTCCAATAGTGTATTGTTAATACATAGCAATAATAACAAAATTTATGCCCTAGAGTCAAATGCTAACAAGCTCTAGAGCAGTTTATAATTTGAAGCCAACTGGCGAAGTTCTTGTGTTTAACCTTAATTCCAAAATAATTAAATCTATTTTATTTACACGTTAAGAACAATTTCACTGCCTTATTTAAATTTTCTATATTTACACTTGTATTAAAACAAGGTCCATTATTTCTTATATTTAAAACCCCATAAACAGGAATTTTACTGATATCATTAATACCACTTGTTAAATCTCTTTCACACGCTACAGCTATTATAGCTTTTGGTTTCTTCTTTTTAACCCATGATCTAGCTAAAGTACCACCTGTTGCAACTACAGTTTCAATATTATATTTATTCGTTAGTTCAATAATATCCTTTATACAACATTTCCCGCACATTTTACAGTTGTATATATCATTTGTTATTTTATATTGGCATTGTGAATTTTGCAAACAATGTGGCAGTAATATAAGAATATCTTCACTATTTAAATGCATTTTTAAATTTTCAACAAGTATATTGTTAATATTACAATATGCTCTCTGAATTGTATCTCTATCTATATTTAAAATCTTTGATACAAAAATCAAAATAGGATAAATTTTCTTTAATGCACCTCTTAAAAAACATGCATTTTTTTTATTTACATTCCCTTTATAAACACCATGACTTAATAATACAATACTCCAAATTACAAACACACTAACAATAATCAAAAATATAACAAATATTATTATCATTATTTTAATAAAGTTATTATTCTTATTTGTCAAAAAATATATACTTACTAAAACTAATGCAATTGATAAAATTGCAGTAAAAAACATAACACATAAAAATTTTTTTCTATCATTTTTCACGACAACACTTCCAAGCATCTATTCTAATATTACACCTTTATCAATTGAATTGCCTGCTAAAAAATCTTTTATACTCATTTTTCTTTTTCCCGGTAACTGTAGCTGATTTATTATTACTATACCATCTACACATTTAACTTTTATACCTTCCAAATCTACATCTATTATCTCTCCTATATTACCTTCAAAATTGGATACTTTATAATCAACACTGAAAATTTTAATCTTCTTGTTTTTATACTGTGTGTAACATCCTGGCCAAGGCTGCGTTCCTCTTACTAAATCCTTTATAGCTTTACATGTATTGTTCCAATCAATATGTCCTAATGATTTTTCCATCAATGGGGCATAAGTTGCTAAATTATGATTTTGTGGTGTTCTTACAATAGAATTATTTTCTATTTTCTGTAATGTTTCTATTAGTAAGTCTGCTCCTAAAATCTTCAGCCTATCATATAATTGACCTGCCGATTCATCGGCTTTAATATCGGTTTGTTTTTTTAGCAATATATCACCAGAATCTAAACCTTTTGCCATCATCATAGTCGTTACTCCTGATACATTTTCTCCATTAATCACAGCCCAATTAATAGGTGCTGCACCTCTATATGCAGGAAGTAAAGATGCATGAACATTAACACAGCCATACTTTGGTAAATTAAGAATTTGTTCAGATATTAACTGTCCAAATGCAGCAACTACAATAATATCTGGAGCTAGCTTTTCTAGTTTATTAAAACTATCTTGTTTATTAATACTTTGTGGTTGATAAACCTCTAGCCCTAATTCTAAGGCTTTTTCTTTAACTTGTGAAAAGGAAATTTTCTTTCCTCTATCTCTTTTTTTATCTGGTTGAGTTACAACTAATACTATATCATGACCATTTTTATATAATTCTTCTAATGTAGGTACAGCAAAATCTGGTGTACCCATGAATATAACTCTCATAATTACCTCCTAATATTAAACCCAGATTATTCATAGAAAATTAAATACTCTACTATATCCTTGTGATTATAAGGTATCCATTAAATTCTCAACATACCAACTCGGTATGCCTTCGAAAATTTTTAGATTTCCCTCAGACTACGTCTGAATAAGCGATTCACACTAAATTAAAATTTAGGTTCTCTGCTCATAATTCAAAATTATACAGCATATTATAGGGCATTATATAAATAATCAGTGTTCATCAATTGCCTTATCTATATAAAGTATTCCATCTAGATGATCAATCTCATGACATAATGCTCTAGCCAATAATCCTTGACCCTCTATTATTCTTTCTTTACCCTCTATATCCATGTATTTCGCTTTAACTATATGAGGTCTTATTACTTTACCTGATTTTCCAGGTACACTTAAACATCCCTCATAATCTAAAACTTCACCTTCTTGATATATTATTTCAGGATTAATTAATTTTATAACACCTTCACCTACATCAATAGTAACAACTCTTTTCAATATCCCTACTTGAGGACCTGCTAAACCCACACCATCTTCTTTAGCCATTGTCTCGGCCATATCATTTAATAGTGTTAAAATTTTTGAGTCAATTTTACTAACCTCTCTACATTTTTTCCTTAATATGGGATCTCCTTCAAATCTTAATTGTCTTAAAGCCATTTTATAAACCTCCTACATCATAGAATATGGATTAATATCTATATTAAATAATATTTCATTACACAATTTATTTTTTATATAGTTCTTGTACTCTTCGTAAATAATATTTTTTATTAACTGCAATTCTTTATCATTTAGTTTTATCAATAACTGCCATCTGTAAAATCCCTTTACTCTGTATATTGAAGCTGGTACAGGTCCTATTATCTCGTAATTTTTATTATCACTTATTTTACTATTAATATTATACACTAATTTTTGCTTAAAGCTAATAACTTCTTTCTTAACAACTTCTTCGTTTTTGCTTCTCAATACTATATTTATTATATTTTTAAATGGTGGATAGCCAAATTCTTTTCTTATTAATATTTCATTATTATAAAATTCAACATAGTCTTGTTTTTTGGATAAAAGTACTGCATAATGTTCAGGTTCATAAGTTTGCAAAATAACTCTTCCCAACCTCTTACCTCTACCAGCTCTTCCACTAACTTGGGTTATTAACTGAAAAGTCCTTTCAGAAGCTCTAAAATCGGGTAAATTCAATGACATATCTGCAGCAAGTATACCTACTAATGTAACATTTGGAAAATCTAATCCTTTAGTAATCATCTGAGTTCCGATAAGTATATCTATATCATTATTCTTAACTCTTTCCAATATGGCTTCATGACTTCCTTTTTTACTAGTTGTATCATTATCCATTCTTGCAACTTTTGCTTTAGGAAAATATTTTTTTATTGCTTCTTCAATTTTTTCAGTACCTGTTCCAAAATATTTTATATATTTGCTACCACACTGAGGACAAATACGAGGTGCTTTAACTGCTGAGCCACAATAATGACACATTAACATATTCTTATTTGCATGGTAAGTCATAGATATATCACAATTCTTACATTTTACAACATAACCACAGCTTCTACATGAAACAAATGTTGAAAAGCCTCTTCTATTTAAAAATAATATAGTTTGCTCCTTTTTTTCTAAATTTACTTTGATTTCGTTATATAACTGAATGCTTAAAAACGACTTATTACCACCAGAAAGTTCATTTTTCATATCTACAATAGTTACCTCAGGTAATCGTCTGTTATTAGCTCTATTTTTCATTTCTAATAGTTTAATTTGACCTATTTTACTTTTATAATAAGTCTCTAACGAAGGCGTTGCTGATCCCAATAGTAAATAAGCTTGTTCTAACTCACATCTTTTTTGTGCTACTTCAATAGTACTATATTTAGGATCGCTGCTAGATTTATAACTTGATTCATGTTCTTCATCTATAATAATAAGACCTAAATTGTTAAACGGTGAAAATACAGCAGATCTTGCTCCAACAACAATTTTAACCTTACTTTCTTTTATTCTACGCCATTGATCGTACTTTTCTCCTTGTGAAAGTCTACTATGAATAACAGCAACATTATCACCAAACCTTGATACAAATCGTTCAACTGTTTGCGGTGTCAATGATATTTCAGGAACTAATACGATGCTATCCTTTCCCTTTTGAAGCATTTTTTCAATAAGTTGCATATAAACTTCAGTTTTACCACTACCAGTAATTCCATGTATTAGAAATGTTTCACTCTCAGATGATGGTGCATTTATGTCCTGCCATATCTCAAACAGACATTTTTTTTGTTCTACGTTTAAGTCTAATTTTTGGCTTCTTTCATATTTTTTCTTTATCGGATTTCTATTAATTTCACTAATATCAATCTTAATAAACCCTTTTTTTTCTAATGACTTAATGCTCCCTAAACCAATATTTAAATCTTTTATCAATTCTTTTTGGCTAATATGTTCCTTTGCTTTTAAATATTCAATAATTTCTCTTTGCCTTCTAGCATTCTTAGAAATTAACTGGTCTAATTGTTCTATACTATAATCTTTTGTATTGATACTAATTATCTTTTCGTATAATTTTTTAATTCCTTTTTTTTCTATGTTATCAATAATTATTAACTCTTTACTTTTAAGTGAATTCAATACTAAATTAATATTCGATATATTTAATTCTTTTTTTAAAGTACTTAACTTAACAAGTTTATATTCAAATAAGTAATTAATTATTTTTTTTTCTTTATCAGACAAGATGTATTCATTATAATTCTTTTCTTTATTTAAAACTATATTTTTCTCAACCTTAGCTTTAATTCCTGAAGGAATCATTGCTCTGAATACATCTATATATTTAGATAAATAATATTCTTTCATCCATAGCCCTAGCTTGATTTGGCTTTCATTTAATACTTTTTGATAATCAACTATAGAGTATATTTTTTTAAGCTTATTATCTGCTACATCACAATCATCTTTTATATTAATTATTATACCTTCTAATAACTTTCCCTTGCTTTTTCCAAAGGGAACAAATACTCTAAGCCCAATATCTATTACCTGCTTTAAGTCTTCTGGTATAATATAAGTATAAAGAATATCAGTATTAATATGTTTATTATCTACTATAACCTGAGCATAACGATTTTTTTTCATAAGCTTTCCTTTCAATAACAATATATATTATGTCGTATTATTCATACGTACTAACATAGTTTTTGAACTTGTTTTTATATTCAAATATAAGATTCCAACTTCAAAATAATATAATGAATTTGGTTATTAATTTCATTTAAATATCTCATGCCCACTTTCTATTTTTAAAATTTCTCTAAAGAAACTGACTCAATATTGAATTATGAGTCAGTCCTATGCATTTAGTTTAGGTACATTCAAAAAATAAACTAGGCATCTTACTCGTGCTTTTAATTTTTTTCGTTGTTACTCAATCACTTACATACAGTGAGTATGCACATGATTGAGTGCCTAGAAAGCAATCAAAATCACTTCGCAATCTGACTTGTTTATTTTTTTCATATGCCTTATTTAAGATATTTACATGCTTTATCAACGATTATCTTTGCTATTTTGCTCTTTTCCATAATCGAATATGCCTTTGAACCATTTTTATCTATAATTGTTACAATATTTGTATTCTCCTTAAAGCCTGCTCCTTTTTTTGAAACATCATTTGCAACTATAAAATCTAAATTTTTTTGTTCTAATTTTTTTTGTGCATTTTTTAGTAATTCTTGTGTTTCAGCTGCAAACCCAACTAATACTTGTTCTTTTTTCATTTGTCCTAAAGTTTTCAAAATATCAGGTGTTTTAACAAATTCTACATTTAAACCACCATCTTCTTTTTTAATCTTATTATCGTTTACAATTTTAGGTCTATAATCAAGTGGAGCAGCAGCTTTTATTACCATATCAGCATCATCAAAATGCATTTTTACTTGTTCTAACATTTCTTCAGTGGTATCTATATAAATAGTTTCTATACCATCTATCTTATTTTGTGTTGTATGGCCACTAACTAATATTACTTTTGCACCTCTTCTTTTAGCTTCTTTGGCAATTTCATAACCCATTTTTCCACTTGAATGATTTGTTAAATATCTTACAGGATCTAATGGAGCTATAGTTGCTCCGGCAGTAACTAAAACTTTTTTATCAAGTAAGTCTTTGTTACTTTCATCATTTTTTATAATTTCTAATATTTGATCTATAATATCCTGTGGATCAGGAAGTTTACCTTCTCCAATATCACCACATGCTAATTTACCACTTATTGGATTAATGAATTTATAGTCCAAGCTTTTAAGTTTTTCTATGTTCTCCTGGACAATAACATTCTTATACATGTTAGTATTCATAGCAGGCACTATTATTTTCTTAGCTTTTGAAGCCATAATTGTAGTACTAAGCATATCATCTGCAATACCATGAGCTATTTTACCTATAATATTAGCAGTTGCAGGAACTACTAAAAAAATATCAGCTTTTTTAGCTAGTGCAATATGTTCTATATCCCAGCTTACTGGTTCTCTAAACATGTCTACTACTACTGGATTATGAGCTAAAGACTGGAATGTTAATGGAGTAACAAATTTTGTAGCAGCTTCAGTCATTATAACATCTACATTAGCGTTGAGTTTTATTAATTTGCTTACAACATCAACTGCTTTATATGCAGCAATTCCACCAGTCACTCCTATTACTATATCTTTTCCTTTTAACATATCTTCTCACCCGCTTACTTAATAATGTCATTTTTATTATTTATACTAATCTTATCCTCTGATACCTCATGCAATGCTAAAGTAACAGGCTTAGTTGAATTAACTCTGGTATATACATCATCACCATCAATTATTTGTCTAGCTCTCTTAGAAACTGCCATAACTAATGTATACCTACTATCTACTTTTTTTAACATATCACTCATTGAAGGATATAACATAATTCCAAACCTCCTAGTTTATTGTTTTTTTATTTTTATTTTGCAAGTTTCAGCTATAATAATAGCTTCTACTTGTTTACAAGCTGTTTTTAAATCTGCATTTTTAACACTATAATTATAATTATGAAGCATATCAATTTCATTTTGTGCTTCATTTAGTCTAATATTTAGAGTTTTATCATTTTCAGAACCTCTACCAATTATTCTTTCTTTTAATACTTCTAATGACGGTGGTAAAATAAATATCATTACTGCTTCTTTATATTTTTCCTTTACCTGTAATGCACCTTGAACATCTATCTCTAGTAACACATTCTTTCCAGCTTCAATTTTTTCCATTATAACACTTTTTAATGTACCATAATAATTATTAAATACTTTTGCATATTCAATAAACTCATCATTTTTTATTTTTTGTTTGAAATCTTCTTCACTTAAAAAATAATATGATTTCCCATGTATTTCTCCATTTCTAGGCTTTCTTGTAGTTGCAGAAACAGACATATATATATCTTTATTTTTATTAATTAATGTATTGCATATTGTACCTTTACCTACTCCAGAAGGTCCTGATACCACTATTAATAATCCTTTCTTCATTGAATGACTCCTTCCTTACTCCCTGCTGGGTTCTGACAGACCTTCTTTACCATTTAACCTATGAGCAACAGTCTCTGGTTGAACGGCGGATAATATTATATGGTCACTATCAGTTATAACAACTGCTCTAGTCCTTCTTCCATATGTTGCATCAATTAGCATACCCCTATCTCGAGCTTCTTGAATTATTCTCTTTATTGGAGCTGATTCAGGACTAACAATTGCTACTATTCTACTAGCTGAAACTATATTCCCAAAACCTATATTAACTAACTTAATAGCCAACTCAATTACCTCCTCTATTCTATATTTTGAACTTGTTCTCTGATTTTTTCTAATTCACTTTTAATTTCTACAACTAAATTAGTTATTTTTATATCAGCAGATTTTGAACCTATAGTATTAGCTTCTCTATTCATTTCTTGTATAATAAAATCTAATTTTCTTCCAACGGATTTATCAGATTTTATAGTGTTTAATAATTGTTCAATATGACTATATAATCTTACAATTTCTTCAGTTATATTACTTCTATCTGCATAAAAAGCAACCTCATTAGCAAGCTTGTTTTCATCAATTTCACAAACATTATCAAGAAGTTCTTTTATTCTATCCCTAAGCTTTGTCTTATATTCAATAATAACTTCATCTGAAAATTTTTCTATTTCCTTAACATAAGCTTTAATTATATTAGATCTATTAACTATATCTTCAGCTAATTTTTCTCCTTCAACGGTTCTCATATGTAAAACTTCATTTATCGCATTCTTAACCGCTATAGATAAACATAACCAAATTTCTTCCTCGTCTTCCTCTGCTTTTTCTATTCTAAAAATATCTTGAAATCTCATAATTGAAGATATGGTAACATCATTATTAATATTTAACTCATCAGCTAAAACATCTAAAGCACTTTTGTAAGATTTGGCTAATAATACATCTGGCTTAACAAATACATCTTCATCACTAATGTTTTCCATTGAAACAAATATTTCTATTCTACCTCTGCTCATCTTCTCTTTTACAGTTTTCTTTATTCTTTCTTCTAAATAATTTAGAGTCTTAGGTTTTTTGACTATTATATCATTATATTTATGGTTAATAGCTCTTATTTCTACAGTAAATCTTCTTTTATTATCGCTACTTTCTCCCCGTCCAAACCCAGTCATGCTTTTAATCATTTTTTCATCCTCCAAAAAATATTCTCATTTGCAAGTTAACTCGTTTAGCTAAAACTAATTTTTAAGACTTTATGTGCTAATTTTTCTTCTTACTTAATAAAATTCTAAGTTATATCTATCTTTATCATATTATATCTCCTATAATATAATACAACATTTTAATTAATTAAAGCTATCTATTGTTACGATTTCTTAACATTTAATTTTATATAAACATTATACTCTATTTGTTGATATAATACTAATTTTTTCATAAATTGCAATAGCTTATCCTACAATCCAAATATATCACTTCTCATAATTATAAATAATAAATATATTAATCTATAAACTATATTTTTACACAACCATTGATACATGCTATAATAGAACATAATTATACTTGAACACAAAATATTTTAATAATATTTTAAGTTATGCAAATAATCAAGGATAAAGATATATAAATACGTCATATTTATCGTAGAAAATTGGAGGTAATATTATGCAAAATAATCTTATTTCAGAAGTTAAAAATATCAGACAAACTCTTCATGAAATTCCTGAAACAGGATTTGAAGAAATTAAAACATCAAAATATGTTAAAATGAAATTGACTGAATATGGTTTTAGTTTTGAATCTTGTGCTAATACAGGTGTTATAGCTTATTTGAATTTTCAACCAAATTTAGAATCTATCGCATTTAGAGCTGACATGGACGGTCTAAATGTAAAAGAAAAAACAAAAGTAGACTATAGTTCAAAACATGAAGGAAAAATGCACGCATGTGGACATGATGGACATATGTCCATACTTCTAGGCTTTGCAAAATATATCTCAACCATAAAATCATTTACAAAAAATATAATCTTAATTTTCCAACCTGCAGAAGAAGGCCCCGGCGGTGCTAAAGATATTGTAGAAGCTGGAATATTAGAGAAATACAACGTTTCTGCTATATTTGGACTCCATCTATTACCCACAATAGATGAAGGAAAAATAGGAATTAATTACGGTCCAATAATGGCTAAAACTGGAGAATTTGATATCACAATAAGAGCGAAAAGTGGACATGGAGCAATGCCTCATACTGCAATTGATGGAATATATATAGCATCTCAACTAATATCAATTTATCAAAGTATTGTTAGCAGAAATGTTAATCCTAATCAAGGTTCAGTTATAACTATAGGCAAAATATATGGAGGTGAAGCAAGAAATATTATTGCTAATACTGTGAAAATGGAAGGCACTATCAGAGCTTTTGATAATAAAGTTTATGATTTAATAAAGCAAAGAATGTCAACAATAAATGATGGGTTAGAAAAAATGTACAACATTAATATTGATATAGAATATAGAGATATGTATCCTCCTGTTGTTAATGATAAAACGCTATATGATATCCTAGACAAATGCTTAACTAATAATGAAAAACACTTACTAGAACCAATAATGATAGCAGAAGATTTCTCATATTATCAAGAAAGAGTACCCGGTTTCTTTTTCATGTTAGGTTCTAAAAATGAAGAATTAGGTTATACTTATCCACTTCACAGTTGCTATTTCAATTTTAATGAAGAAATATTAATTAAGGGAATAGAAGTATATATTAAAATATGTAAGGAACTTAATGCTTTTGATTAAACTTCATTATTCATATATATGAATAATCTGAGTTAATAAATTTTGGAGGTTTCAAAGAATGTCTTTAGATGGAATTGTTATTCATGCTTTAGTAGATGAATTTAATACTAAGCTTGTCAATGCAAAAATAGATAAAGTATATCAGCCTGAAAAGGATGAAATACACTTAAATATTCATAGTAAAAAAAATAAATATAAATTATTGATATCAGCTAGCAGCAATAATACACGTATACACTTAACTAATATTTCAAAATCAAACCCTATAAGCCCTCCTATGTTTTGTATGCTTTTAAGAAAACATTTACAAGGTACGCGTATAGTAAACATCAGCCAACCTGAGTTTGAACGAATTATCTACTTTGATGTTAAAGGTGTAAACGAACTAGGTGAGCTTACCGAAAAACGATTAATAGTAGAAATAATGGGTAAACACAGTAATATAATTCTTGTGGAAAAAAACGGTGATAAAATAATAGATGCTATCAAGAGAATCTATCCTGATATAAGTACCATTAGACAAGTTCTCCCTGGAATGAGCTATTCATTACCACCATCACAAAATAAAATAAATCCATTAACAACTATTAACCATAATTTCTTTTCAAATATACCAACTGAATACTATAGCTTAGAAATATATAAATATATATACAAAAGCTTTATGGGGATAAGTCCACTTGTAGCTAGAGAAATATGCTTTGATGCTGGTATAGAATATAATACCCCTATTGCTGAGCTTGATATTAAATCTTTAGATAAATTAAATATTTCATTTGATAAATTGTTAAATCAAATCAATAACAATACTTATGAACCTACAATTGTCAAAAATGATGACACCATTATAGCTTTTTCAGCTATAAATCTAAAACAGTATCACAATGATATATTTATAACTGATACGTCAATGAGCAAAATATTGCAAACATATTATACGCAAAGGGATTTGTCAGAGAGAATAAAACAGAGTTCTTATGATTTAAGAAAAAATATAACTAATAAAATTGAAAGAAACAGGAAGAAATTAGCTAAACAGCAACAACAAGTTTTAGAGGCTCAGAAAAGAGAAAAGTATAAAATATATGGTGAATTAATTACGTCAAATATTTATAAATTATCAAAAGGTGACACAAACCTAGAATGTATTAATTACTATAGCGAAAACCAAGAAATAATAAATATAAAACTCGATAAAAAATTATACCCTGCACAAAATGCACAGAAATATTATAAAAAATATAACAAATTAAAAAACACAGCTATCTATGCTGCTGAGCAAATTGAAAAAACTAAACAGGAGCTTTTATACCTTGAAAATGTACTATATAGTATTAATAACTGTACTAATCTTTTAGAACTTGACGAAATAAAGGAAGAACTATTAAACGAAGGATATATTAAGGAAAAAACTAAGAAAAAGGCTAAAAAGAAAAAGAAAAATGAAGCAACTAAGCCTCGACATTATATATCTTCTGAAGGGTATGACATATACGTAGGTAAAAATAATAATCAAAATGATTATATTACCTTAAAACTAGCTCAAAAAGAAGATTTATGGCTTCATACTAAAGAAATAGCTGGTTCTCATGTAATAGTAAAAGCTAATAATACAGAAATACCTGAGAAAACAATAATAGAAGCAGCTATATTAGCTGCATACTATAGTAAAGGTAATCAATCCAGCAATGTACCAATAGACTATACTCTAAAAAAGAATGTTAAAAAACCCAATGGTGCTAAACCAGGTATGGTTATTTATAAAACTAATAGTACTATATATGTTACCCCTGACGAAAAAATTATTAATAATCTTAAAGAGATTAAATAATAATAATCAAAGCCCAATTTTCTACATTATCAATAATGTGAAATTGGGCTTTTGTCAACTAATATTTGAATTTTTTAGTACCATTTTTTAGTACCACTCAATCTAAGCTTCACAAATACAAATGGCAAAATTAACGTTGTAAAAATGCCGATTACAAAATATCTTATATAATGAAAGTGTAATTCATTTGGAAAAATTTCTTTTAATAAATATTTAACTATTAAAATACACCCTAAACCTAAAATTACCTTTACTATTTGCTTTAACAAAGATGCTTGCTCCTTAAAATCAACATATTCTATCTCAAATATATAACCTAAAACTGCACCAGTTAAAACACCAAATGCTTTAGCTACATCTTCACTAATATATAATAGCATAATAGCATTACTTAATAATAAAACAAATATTTTTGACAATAAACCCATTTGTTTTTGCTCTACATATTTTATAATTTTATCAATAAATAAAACAAAGATTATTGCTATACAAAAACCTCCAACTACATCAGTTGGCCAATGTACTCGCAAATATAATCTTGATAATCCAACTAATAGTATTATAGCGCATCCCAAATATTTTACACATTTAGCTTTATAATTTTTCATTAGATAATACCAAAATGTTGTTATACCTTGAGTATGTCCACTAGGAAAAGAATATCCCTTGGCAGATTTTATGTATACTCCCTCTATTCTATCATCTAGAAAAGGTCTTTTTGTTTTAAAGATATTTTTAATAGTATTATTTAGTAAAGTCGAACTTAACAATACAATCATTATTCTTATTCCTGTTTTTTTATTTATACACCAGAATATAAAAGCAATTGCTAAAAAATAAAAAACTTCTGATCCTAAGTTTGTAATCATTATAAACATTTTATCTAAAAACTCGTTACTAAGTTTTTGAAAAAACAATAATATATTAACTTGCATAAAAAAAATCCTCCTACACATAACGTATATCTATTTTATCATATGTCATATTTCTAGTATATGTTTTAAGGTGAAATATTATGATATACATGCATTTATAAGAGCTTTTGCCCTAAAGTAACAAAAATTATTCTTCATTAAGTTTATACTCTTTATAAAATACTACTACCAACTTCACACTACTTTATAAGTTAATCATCAATTTTTCTTTCGAGTATAGTAACTAACGGATAAAAACCAAATTTTCTATAAAATAAAAAGGCTTCTTCATTTCCTACAGCAACGCCAAGCCTGGTTTTATTCACATTTTTATTATTAAACCAATCTAATGAACTTTTCATAAGCTTTTCACCTATACCACATTTCCTGTATTCTGAATCTATATATATAGATTCTATCCCACCAATATTGTTTTCGTCTATTGTACTTATTGAGTATCCTATATATTTATCCTTTGTTTTATCCTTTACTAAAATTACTTTTATATCTCCACTACTTCCTTTTTTTATTATTCCAACTTTTCTATCTTTGAAATTAAATTTATCAAATCTTTCAGAGAAAAATTTGGATTTAGCCTTATGTAAGTCATTAAGCTTTTCCCATAAAAATCCTAGATCATCAAGCAATTCATCCTTACCTTCTAAATATTCTATATTCATAATTTCACTCCTCATAAATAATTATCATAACTGCAATATTATAAATTTAATTAACAAAATACCATTTAAAATCAATCCATCTATTTCATAATGCTTTTCTTTCTTTATAACACCAACTATTCCTAAAATAACGCCTATGATATTTCCAATAATCAAACAATATGTTATGTATAAATCTGTTTTACTAAAAGATACTTTCTCATTAAAAATATCTTAATATGATATAATAACACCTACAACAACTACTATTATACAAATTATTACTGAAGCAAATCCATATTTAGATTCTTTAATTTTGTCTAATTTCATATAATAATTCCTTATAAAATTTTTATTTAATATACTTCCCTCCTCATCTAACCTCCCAATATATAAATTTATTATCTCTCTTTAATTCTGTCATACCAACTTTCTCTAAAACTCTCTTTGATGGCATATTATCAATCAAACACTCAGCTTTAATGCATTTAACCTTTTCATGCTTAAATGCCCAGTTAATCAATGCTTGTACAGCCTCAAAACAATATCCTTTACATCTCTCATCTTTAACTATTGCATAACCTATTTCTATTTCTCCAAGTTCATTAGGTTCTCCTTTAAATCCAATATCTCCAATAATTGTACCACTGTCTTTTTTTATAATCATCCAAATATCAAAGCCGTCTATCTGCTTATTTTTCATCTTTTGCTCAAAATAAGGAAATGCACTTATTATATCTTCACTTGGCCAATTTTTATCCATTTTGTATCCCATATCTTCTATAATTATTTTATCATTATTCATTATGGCACATAAAAAATCATAAGATAACGCTTTTAATTCTAATCTTTCTGTATAGATATTTAACAACTTAATCACTCCTCACATTATTAATTTAAATTTTCTACCCTTTTACATTTTCATAATTATTTCATTCGAATTTAACGTGCTTTATGCCCTAAAATTTTGCTATAATATACTTAATAAAGTATGAAGGGTTTGATTTCATGGGAAATATAGAAAATATCTTATATCAAATATTGGATAATCAAAAAGACATGAAAGAAGATATATCTGAAATAAAAACTGCTATGTCAAATGTGAAAACCACTCTAAACGCAGTAGTTAATCAGACAGCTGATTTAACCGAATTTAAAGCTCAAACCAAAAAGGATTTAAGCGAGATAAAATATACTCTTAAATTTGTTCTTAAAAAGCAAATTGAGAATGAAAGTGAAATATTCAAATTAAAACAAGCTTCAATAAAATAATAATTATATAATAATTTGAGCTAATAGCTCTTTTTCTTTAATAAAAATATTCTTTATTTATATTAATTTATTAACATCTCATTAATAAACAATAGTATGATTAATCAAATTATATCATACTATCAAATAATCCATAGATATTTATTATTTATAGTTAATTTTACCCTAAACAACTTAAACCCTGATAATATTCTATGAATTTCTGAGTTATGAGCCAAGGACCCAAATTTATTTAGTGTCAATAACTTATTAAGGCTTTTAGCTAGGTATGCTGAAAATCCGTTATATGAATAATTAGAGTTAAATATTAATCCATTCTAAAGATATACTTCCTATGTAATAAAAAAAGGGCTATAAAGCCCAATTTATTTGTTATAAAAGTAATGAATTTCCATAATCTTATCTTATTTAAAAACTTTCCTACTACCAGGCTTTACAACTGGTATATTTTCTTTACACATTGGACATTCATCACTAGAAAATGTTTCAATCTCAAATTTTATTACAGATTTTAATTCTTCATCAAATTTTCTATTGTTTGAGCTTCTATCTACAACACTACCTACTCCTACTACTTCACCTTTCATTTCTTTTACTATATCTATAACCTCTTTTACTGAACCACCTGTAGTTACTACATCCTCTACTACTAAAACTTTATCTCCTTCATTTATTGAAAAACCTCTTCTAAGAGTCATTTGTCCATTTTCTCTTTCAGCAAACAAGTTTTTTACATTAAGCTGATTTGCTACTTCATAAGCTAATATTATTCCACCTATAGCTGGTCCAATTACTACATCTATCTCTGCATCCTTAAATTTATCTGCTAATTCTTTTGATATAACTTCTGAATACTTAGGATATTGAAATAATTTAGCACATTGTAAGTATTGTTTTGAATGTCTACCTGATGTTAATAAAAAATGTCCCTCTAATAAAACTCCTGCTTCTTTAAAAATATTAATTATCTCTTCTCTTTTCATAATATTTTCCTCCTCTTAATCTAATTTAATTTTAATTTTCCTATGATATCTTTACAACTTGTATACTTATTTGATTTTAAATACTCTCTAAGTTCTTCTACTAACTCTACTGTAACTTTCGGATTTACAAAATTTGATGTTCCTATAGCTACTGCACTAGCTCCTACTAGCATAAATTCTATAACATCTTCAATACTTCTAACTCCACCCATTCCTATTATCGGAATATTGACGACTTTACTAGTCTCCCATATCAACCTAAGTGCTACTGGTTTTATAGCTGGACCTGATAAACCTCCTATTACATTATTTAAAATTGGCTTTTTAGTCTTTATATCGACAGCCATACCAATAAGCGTGTTTATAAGACTTATACAGTCAGCTCCACCCTCTTCTGCTTTAACAGCTATTTCTTTAATATCTGTTACATTAGGTGATAGCTTTACTATTAATGGCTTATCCAAACATGCTCTAACTTGTTTTGTTATCTCATATACTACATCTGGGTTAGTACCAAATGCTACACCACCTTGCTTTACATTAGGACATGAAATATTCATTTCTACAGCATCACATTCAGAAGTATTTACTATTTCTGCCATTTTGCAATATTCATCTATAGTATTCCCAGCAATATTAGCAATTACTTTTACTTTTTTCTCCTTTAATCGTGGAAGTGTTTCTTCTATAAATTTATTTACTCCGGGATTTTCAAGTCCAACACTATTAAGCATTCCACTAGCTGTTTCAGCAATTCTAGGCAGTTTATTTCCTTTTCTCGGCTCTAGCGTCAATCCTTTTACAACAACTCCCCCGATTTTGCTAATATCTATAAAATCATCAAACTCATGTCCAAATCCAAAAGTTCCTGATGCTGTAAATATTGGATTATCAAACAATAAATCTTTCATTTTAAAGCTAATATCAATATTATTATTCATTATATATTCACCTCACTTGCTAAAAATACAGGTCCATCTACACATACTTTCTTCATTTGATTATCTGTTGTCTCAATAGAACATCCAACACATGCTCCAAATCCACATCCCATTCTTTCCTCTAATGATAATTGACATGGAGCATTAAACTCTTCTGAAATTCTTTTTACTTCCTTTAGCATCAAAGCAGGACCGCAAGCTATTATCATGTCATATTTTTTCATATCTTCTAATAGTACCTCAGTTATATAACCTTTATGCCCAACTTTACCAGTTACAGTAGATAACTTAACTTCACCACTTACACACTTAAACTCCTCACATAAATAAACATCATCATTAAATCCAAGATATGTGTCAATATTATTTTTTGTAGACAATACTTTTGCAGTTTCTAATAAAGGTGCTATACCGATTCCTCCACCAACTATAGCTATTTTCAAGTCTTTATACGAAGTATCAAATCCATTACCTAAAGGTCCAATCACATCTAAATGATCGCCTTTTTTAATTTGCGTTAGTAAATCAGTTCCTTTACCTACTACTTTGTAATAAATTATTAAGTTATTTTCTTTTATTTCATTTATACTGATTGGTCTTCTTAAAAGAGGGTCTATTAATCCATTTACTTTTATCTGTAAAAATTGACCAGCCTTAGATTCTTTTGCAATCTTATCAGTGCTAAATTCCATTTTATATATTCCATTTACAATCTCTTTATTCTCGATAATCTCACATAACTCCATAAACTTCATTTAATCACCTACCATGCAATTTTATTATGTTTAGCTAGTTCGTCATTAATACTATCTCTCATATTTATCGCTGCTTCTCTAATACAATAATGGAACTCTTTTTCGCTATATTTGTTTAAATTTTCTTCTTTTGTATGAGCTGCTATTATACCTCTTGAAGAATTCACTACAGCTCCTAAGCCATCTTCATTGAAACAGTCTACGATATCTTTTGCAGTTCCACCTTGAGCTCCATAACCTGGTACTAATATATAACTTTTACTCATTATTTCTCTAAGAACTTTCATCTCTTTAGGATATGTTGCACCTACTACAGCACCTACACTGCTATAACCAAATTTACCCTTGTAAGCTTCTCCCCATGAATTAATATACTTCCCTACTAATTCATAAATATGTTTATTATCACTTTCTAAGTCTTGAATATCACCTGAACTTTTATTAGATGTTTTATCTAATATGAATACCCCTTTATCTTTGTCACAGTAGTCTAAAAATGGTTTTATTGAATCTATACCTAAGTAAGGATTTAAAGTAACTGAATCTACATCTACATATCCTCCTCCAAAATACGCCTTTGCATATGCTGAAGCTGTTGACCCAATATCTCCTCTTTTTATGTCTGCTATTATAACTAATCCGTTTTCTTTAGCATAGTTTACGGTTTCAGCAAATACTTCTAACCCTTGTAATCCATATGCTTCATAAAACGCAATTTGAGGCTTTACACATGCTACTATATCTTTTATACTATCAATAATAATTTTATTAAAATCTAATATTGCTAAGCATTGACCTTCTTTTGTATTTTCATATTTTTCTTGTATATGCTTTGGTACAAAATTGATTCTTGGATCTAATCCTACAACACTATGATTCTTTTTTGCTATTATATTTTCAATTAATTTGTCAACAAACATACTTCTACCTCCTATAAATAACTTTCTCTCTTAATATTGTATACTCGACAATTCCCTGAAGCGTTTCGCCAATAAAAGGCGTATTTTTCCCCTTAGAAACTAAACTTTCCTCTGTTATTAATTGAGTTTTTTCCATATCAACTAAAGTTATACTTGCTTCTCTTCCAATTTTAATTAAACCATCATCTAACCCTAATATTTTTCTCGGATTAATGCACATCAATTCTATTATTTGGTATATATCTATTTTGTTATTCATCAATTTAGTAATCGTAAGTGGTAACGCAAGTTCTATTCCTGAAATTCCAAAAGGAGCATCATATAGATTTTTTGCTTTTTCTTCTTTAGAATGTGGAGCATGATCAGTAGCTATTGCATCAATAGTACCATCTTGTAATCCTTTTATTATTTCTTGTACATCTTCAATAGTTCTAAGAGGTGGATTTACTTTTGCAATAGATTTTTTCTCTAACACCATACTTTCATCAGCATAAAAATGATGTGGTGCAGCTTCACATGTTACCTTTATCCCTTTTTTCTTTGCATCTCTAATAATCTGAACTGATTCTTTAGTACTAACATGACACATGTGAATAGGTGTATTTAATTTTTCAGCAAGCATAACATCTCTATTTATCATTTCATACTCAGCTTTAGGTGATATACCTCTAACATCCAATTTTTTTGATACAATGCCTTCATTTATACAGCCATTATTGACAAATCTTTTGTCTTCACTATGTATCAATACTGGAAAATTAATTTGTTTTGATAAAGCTAAGGATTTTTCCATAACCTTCTCGTCCATAACAGGCTGCCCATCATCTGATAAAGCATATGCTCCTGCTTTTTTTAGACTTTCAAACTTACTTAAACACTCACCTTTTTGATCTATCGTTACTGCTACCGCTGGAAAAATATCTACAATACTATCTTTTGTAATAATATCATTTAACTTTTGTAATATCTCAACATTATCTATTACAGGTTTTGTATTTGGCATAGTAAGTACACCAGTAAAACCGCCTTTTGCAGCTGCTAATGAACCTGTCTTTATTGTTTCTTTATATTCATAACCAGGTTCTCTAAAATGTACATGCATATCAAATAGCCCTGGTAGAATATGTAAGCCTTTAGCATCTATTAATTGCTCATTATCTCTTTTCTCTATATTGCCTATTTCTGTAACAATACCATTTTCAATTCTTATATCTTTTCTCTCAAATATTTTCTCTTCCATATTCACAAATATACCGTCTTTAATAAAAGTATTCATAAACCCACTCCTTCACATCAAAAAAAGGATAACCATAGTTGCAAACAACTATATATTATCCTTTTTATTTAAATAAACTATTCTATTTTCAATCATCTCAACATAATTAGACATAATAAAACCTCCTCTATTTTTTTAAGGAGGGAGAATTCATCTCCCTTTTCCAGCCTCACAGGACTGAATTAAAAGGTACATTTATTTCATAAAGTAAAAATTATATTTCATTTATTATTACTGTATCAATTTCATCTGTTTCAACAAATTTAACACTTACAATTTCTTTTTTTGATGTTGGAACATTTTTACCTATGTAATCAGGTCTTATAGGCAACTCTCTATGCCCTCTATCAATCAAGACTGCTAATTGAACTTTATTAGGTCTACCATTGTCTACAATAGCATCTAAAGCAGCTCTTACAGTTCTTCCTGTATATAAAACATCATCAACTAATACTACAACTTTATCAGTAATATCAAAATCAAATTTGCCTACTGCTACTACAGGTTTATCATCTATTTCTGATAAATCATCTCTATATAAAGTTATATCTAGTGTCAATACTTGAACTTCCTGCCCCTCTATACTTTTAATCTTTTTAGCTATTCTTTGAGCAAAAGGAATTCCTCTAGTTTTTATACCAATAAGTATAACATCATTTATACCTTTATTATTTTCAATTATTTCATGAGATATTCTAGTTGTAGCTCTTTGAATCGCCTTCTCATCCATAATAACTGTTTTTGTTTTCAAAACTACACCCCCAAAGAACTTTAACATATAATTAACCCTACAAAATAGGGTCAAAACAATTTGCCCTTATCAACATCTCGTGTTGATTTAAAGGATTTATCAATTTACATAATGATAGCATAATATTCTTGCTTTGTCTAGATATTATTTTTCCTCAATACTGATAAAACATGTTTAAAGCTATCTGTTAACTCAGAATCAAACTCCATATATTTTTTTGTTCTAGGATGAATAAAGCCAATAACTTTGGCATGAAGTAATTGTCCTTCTAAATTAAATTTTGGCTTTTTTATGCCATACACAGGGTCTCCTACTATCGGGTATTTTATATATGCCATATGCACCCTTATTTGATGCGTTCTACCCGTTTCAAGCTGTGCCTGAACTAGAGTATGATTTTTAAATCTCTCTAATACTGTAATATGAGTAACTGCTCTTTTTGAATTTTTCTCTACTACAGCCATTTTCATTCTATCTACAGGATGTCTTCCTATTGGTAAATCTATATTTATCTTCTCTTTAGTAATCTTACCATTGACTAAAGCATAATATTTTCTAGTTATAGTATGATCTTTTAGCTGTATTGATAATTCATTATGAGCAAAGTCATTTTTGGCAATCATCAAAAGCCCAGATGTATCTTTATCTATCCTATGTACTATACCAGGTCTGATAACACCATTAATAGTAGACAAATCACTTAAATGGTAAAGCAGTGCATTCACAAGTGTGCCTGAATAATGTCCACATGCAGGATGTACAACCATTCCTTGAGGTTTGTATACTACTGCAACATCTTCATCTTCGTATACTATATCTATATCAATATTTTCAGGTACTATCTCTAATTCTTTTGGTTCAGGCATTTCAATTTCAACTATATCATTGGTACTTACTGAGTATTTAGGTTTTTTAAATTTATCATTTACTTTCACATTTCTTTCTTTTATAAGCTTTTGCACAAAAGACCTTGATGCTCCATCTATTTTACTAGATAAAAAACTATCAAGTCTACCAGTATCATCTTCAGAAACAACTATTTTAATTTTATCCATCTAATCACTCTTTCATCATATACTTATTAGTTAAAACTAAATAAGCTAATAATATCGTACCAACAACAATAAAACTATCAGCTATGTTGAATACTGGAAAATCATATAATATACCAAATTTTACATCTATAAAATCTATTACATAACTTAATCTAACTCTATCTATTAGATTTCCTATTGCTCCAGCAATAATCATTGTTAATGAAAATTTTGTCCAAAAATTTACATTATATCTTTTAATAAAGTAGATAATAAATGATAGTACTACAACAGTTATTATAATAAAAAATATCTTTTTATTTTGAAGTATACCAAAAGCAGCTCCGTAATTTTCAACATAGTTTAGCTGTAAGAAATCTCCTATCAATTGTATTGTTTTGCCACCACTTAATAAATTAACAAAATATTGCTTAGAAACTTGGTCAATTATGACTATCAATATACAATATATATATAACACTTATTTTCTCCCCTTTTAGTAAAGTCTACAAATTAAATTGTATAATAAAGTATTTTATCTGTAAAGTAAATTTATTTTTTCTACTAAATTCGATTAATTTTATTAATTAAAATATAAGACACTATCTTTGATAAAAATAGTGCCTAAAATAAATTCTAAATTTTATCTTCATCTATAATTTTATGTGTACCTTCTAATGCCCCTGAGTTGAACTCATCAAAAACTCCTTGATTATCACCTGTTTGAGCTAAATCAAGATTCATTTTATTGAATTTTAAAACATCTTGATGTATATCTTCACCATCTACTCCTACTTTTTCAGTTATAATACTGCGCATCCTTGAAAATGGAAATCCCAATACTCCTTCCTCAACAGGTCTAAAATTCTTTTCTTTTATATCTTCTTTATCCATACAATGCTTACAAGTATCTACATAGGGCAGTACATCTAGTCTTTCATTTTCAATCTCTTTTCCGCATTTACTGCAAAGACCATACGTTCCTTCATCTATATTTTTTAATGCATTATCAATATCCTGCAAAATATTTATTTCATTTGTCTTTAAATTCATACTTTGCTGCATCATAAACGTTTCTGTACCCATATCGGCTGGATGATTGTCATAGGAAGATAGCTCACTGTTAAATTCTTTAAGTGATCCACCTAGATCATTTATATTGATTTCATTTATAGTACTTAACAGTCTATTTTTTTCTCTTAATAACAATTCCTTATACTTATCTAATTGTATTTTGTCCATTAGTAACCTCCTAGGTTCTCTTGCACAATTTTAACAATATCAGAAATAAAACCACCTATTACAGGAAGATTCCACGTTATCATTTTATTTAAAATATAAAGAGCCAATGCTCCAAGCAAAGTAAAACCAATTGCCATACCAAAGCCTCTTACTAATCCACCTAGAAAATTTATGTATAGCAATCTCTTTCGATTGTTCATAATATCTACATATTCAGAAATTTTTGACTTTTCAAGCTGCTTTGATATTTTATCCAGTTTTTCATTTATATTCATCTTGAAATCTTCATTCATAATCTTCCCCTCTCAATGTATTTTCCCCATATAAAAACTAATTATGAATTTTTAATTCGTTTTTACTTAGAAAATAAACCAAGAAGAGTTAATTACTAATATCTTATACAATCATTGATTTTCTTTATTTCATCAACAAGTTTTTTAGTTTGATTAAAATCTAATGATTGAAAACCATCTGAAACAGCCTCATCTGGATTTTTATGCATTTCAACTATTAAACCATCTGCTAATACAGCTGCTGTTTTTGACATTGGTATTACTAGTTCTCTTCTTCCTGTCCCATGACTAGGATCAACAATAACTGGTAATCTACTTAATTCTTTAGCTACAGCTACAGCGGTTAAATCTAAAGTATTTCTTGTATAATCTTCAAATGTTCTTATACCTCTCTCACATAGAATTATATTGTCATTACCCTCCAAAGCTATATATTCCGCTGCCATTAACCATTCACTAATAGTAGCATTCATACCTCTTTTTAAAAGAACTGGTTTATCTGAAGCTCCTATTTCCTTAAGAAGGCTAAAATTTTGCATGTTTCTTGATCCAATTTGATAGATATCTACATAATCATGTGCTGTTTCAACATCTCTTGGGTCAATAATTTCAGACACAATTTTTAATTTATATTTATCTCCAGCTTCTCTCAAATATTTCAAACCTTCAAAACCTAGTCCTTGAAAAGAATATGGAGAAGTTCTAGGTTTGAAAGCTCCACCTCTCATGATTTTAATATTCAATTTATTTAAAAACTCTGCAACTTCTAAAATTTGATCTTTACTTTCAACTGAACATGGTCCAGCTATTAAACTAATATTATTTCTATCTATTTTTAAACCATCACCTAAATCAATACTTTTTAAGTTATGTTCATCATACTTTATTAGCTTTAGCTCCATTAAAAATCCTCCCAAAAAAATATCCTTATTTATATTTTATCCTTAAATTAAAAATAAATTATGCTTGATTACTTCGTGAATTTTGTTTCTTCTTATGATATTTATATTTTGTTAATAATCAGAATTAACAGTACAAAAAAACAAATACACTGTTCATTATACGCTGAACAATGCATTTATTCAATGAAAAAACTTTTGTTTTTTATTAAATATTCAATTTTATTACTTAAACCTTGTTAATTCGTTATTCATATCATTTATATTATAATAGCTATCTGTTGCTTCCAATTGCGATGTAAGCAATGATTTAAATTTAGCTTTAAACATGAGTGCTTCTTTTCGGATATCATCATATTGTCTTTGCATATCTACTACTTCGTTGTTAGCATCAGCAATAATCTTTCTAGCTTTTTCTTTAGCTTCATTTATAATATGTTCATACTTATGCTTAGCATTTATATTTACATCTTCAGCAGTTTTTTGAGCAACTACCAAAGTATTTTGTAGGGTTTCTTCAATAGTTTCATATTGACTTAAACGTTTATTCATATTCTCTATTTTTTCTTTTAAATCAATATTTTCATTACAAATTTTTTCATAATCACTTATAATTTCGTCTAAAAAACTTTCAACTTCAGATACTTTATACCCTCTAAATCCTACAGAAAACTCCTTCTTTTGAATATCCAATGGTGTTAACATAAATCTTCCCTCCGCTACAGATATTTTTTTATTTTTAGTCTTATTCTTCCTTTTTTGGTTGTACCAAGTATTTCTTCGATTAAAACCCTTCCTTTAGACCTTAAAGATAATAAATCTCCATTTTCAATATTTCGTGATGGTTGTAATATGGGTTGCCAATTCACTTTGGTATAACCATTTCTAATATATCGAACGCTATCAGCTCTAGATATATTAAAAGAAGAACTAACAACATTATCTAATCTTAAGGATGTGATATTAATTGTTGAAACCAAAAAATCATCATTTTCTTTAATTATTATATCGTTTCCGTTTACATATTCTGCTATAACTGTAGTGTTTTTTATTTTCTTCATATTATATTGTACGTAATCATAGACATCCTTATGTAAAAATACATAAATAAGTCTATCCAGTATAAATATATCCCCAACTTTTTCTCTTTTTAAACCTAAAGACAACAAAGACCCTAGACAATCTCTATGACTAATATTTTCAAAATCTCCCTTCATCACGAATTTAATTGGATATGCATACTTATCTATTGAACTTTTTTCAATATAAGAAGGATGAATTATTATCATCTTTCTTTCAGTATTATCATATCCACCATCTTCATAATAAGCTATTTCTGGAAATCTATTCAAAATTGAAAAACTTAGTCTTCTTTGATAAGGGTCTAAAAAATCTGTGCTTTCAACTACTCGATTAGTTATTACTCTATCTATTTTGTCAATAATTTTTCTCATAGTTATTATTTGATCTTTATCATTTATATGATTTAAATAATCTGATTTATTCTTTAATTTTCCCATTTTATTAATAAAGCATCCTTATGATTAAATTCTCTATAATTTCTAAAAACAAAAAAGCTAATAACGGTGAAAAATCAAACATACCTGTATTTATGTTAAACTTATAAATTAATTTCCTAAATGGTTCTAAAATTGGTTCTGTAATTTGATATAAAAAACTCATTATTGGATGTTGTCTATCTCTAAACAAAATTCCTGCAAAAATCCTTGCTATTATTAAATATTTTATTACCTCTATAAAAATATCTACAGCTCTTATTATCAATATTCTACTACCACTCAAATTTTTTCACCTCTAAATTATTTCAACCAAGGAAACATATTCTTGTCTTTTAATTCTTTTTCAATATTCCCATCTATATCAACATTGTTAGGTGCTAATATAAATATATCCTTTGTAACTTTTTGTATACTTCCTTCTAATGCATATAAAGCACCATTTAAAAAGTCAAAAATACTTCTTTTTAAGTCATCTTCAATTTCTAGCAAATTCACAACAACTGGTTTTCTGGATTTTAAATCTTTTACAATATTAGTGGAATCTTCAAGTTTATTAGGCTTGTGTATAACAAGTTTGATGTTTTTACTTGTATGTATGTTAACAACCTTGTTGTTTTTATTCATCTTACTTGTATTTGATACCTCTTGCTCCTGTAATTCGACAAAATCGTCTTCATATTCTTCTTCATAGTCATCTAATCCTATTAAATATTTAACCTTGTTTAACAAATTACCTTCACTTGACATATTTAAACCTCCTCATTATTTTTATAATTTCTTGCTCCAAATAGCGCTGTTCCTATTCTAACCATATTGGATCCTTCTTCAATTGCAATTTCATAATCATTAGTCATTCCCATTGAAAGATATTTCATTTCAACATTTTCATAATTAATCTCTTTTAGTTCATCTGACAATTTTTTTAGTCCTCTAAATACATACCTGACTTCTTCTGAATTAGGTTTATAAGGTGCCATGGTCATAAGTCCTTTAATTTTAATTCTGTCATATTTTTGTATATCTTCTAAAAATGCTTTCACATTATCAGGTTCTAATCCAGATTTACTTTCTTCGCCTGAAACATTAACTTGTACTAACGCATTAACATAAATATTTTTTTCTAAAGCTTTTTTTTGAAGTTCTTCTGCTAAAGATAATCTATCAAGAGAATGTATAAGACAAACCTTATCAATAATGTACTTTACCTTATTTGTCTGCAAATGACCTATCATATGCCAATTTAAATTTTCCTTGTCCAATACTTCGTACTTTCTTTTGATTTCTTGAGGTTTATTTTCTCCTAAATTAGTAAGTTTTAAATTAATTGCTTCCTCTATTACATCCACATCAACAGTTTTAGTTACTGCTATTAATTGTATATCTTCTAAATTCCTACCTGTTTTTTTTGCAGCCCTTTCTATATTTGAAATTACTTCTGCTAAATTTTCTGCTAAATTCATCTTACTGCCCCCTATTGTATTATCTCAAAATCTTTTACCTTTTCTGGGTTTAAGATTATTTCATCATACATTTTTATTGTTTTTACATTTTTTGTTTCATTAGTTTTCTTATCTATTATTTCAATATATCTGTCTTTAACTACCGCAAATTCATCATTTTGATATATGATTTCAATAGGCATAAATCTGACAATGTTATTTATATTACTTACATAAACACCCTTCAAATCATCTTTTTGAATAATAGTACTTATAGGTATCTTTAATCCTTCATTACTTGTTTTTATTATTTCTATTTTCATATGTCGATTTTGATAAAATTCATAATAATAATTATCAAATTGAAAAATTAGCAATGCTTCATCATCTTGCTCTTTTATCTTATAAACATAAGATTTTAAAATTAATTTATTATCCAACCTAATATTAATATTCTTGCCTTCAATTATGCCATTAATACTTGATTTATTAACTTTACAAGCAATATACCATTTATTATTATTAGAAATTTTAAACATAGCTTGCCCAGCTTTTATAGTTGTTATTTCATTATTATCAATTATTTCACTTTGCTCGATATCAAATTTGTCAATTGCCATATTCATAACATTATCTAAAGTATAAACCTCTTCTAATCCATCTAATTTATAACTGATTAAGCCTACATTTTGTGAATAATAATTTCTGGTAGTATTTTGCATCTGATTAATAATATTTTCTTTCTCTTTTATTAACTGGCTTAATGTCACTTCTGTATACGCATCATTACCACTAATTTTGCTATGCTTATCAATACCGTTTATTAATTGGTTCTTTAATAATTTTGCTTTGTTAAAATCTTTATTCAATAAGCTATCTTGTAAGTCATTTATCATATAGTTTAAAAGTTTTTCACTTTTATCCAAATCACCTTTTAAAATTCCTTTTTTTATACTATTAGATTGAAGCTTTTGTATTTGAGTATTAATATCATTCAATTTGTTTTGTAATTCCTCTTCATTCGTGGAATAAATTCTTGCTAATGTAACACCTTTTTTTATTCGCTCTCCTTCATCTTTATAATACTTAATCGTTCCAGTTTGTTTTGCCTTGTATACTACACTACTATCAATTAATACAGCGTCACACTCTACAACATCTTCTAATACATCAACTTTTGCAACATACTTCTTAGAACCAAAACCATAAAAAGTAGAGAATATGACAAAGAATAAATACAACAATAAAGCACTACAAAATATAATTTTTATAAATTTTCTTCTTTGTCTTTTTCTTTTATATATATCTAAGTCCATATCTATCTCCAGTTTAAACTTCTCTTTAATCCATGCTCTTAAAGTCTTAATTATATATTTCTTCAAAAACATTTAATTTCCTTTTCATTTTATTAATTAATTGTAATTTTCATTACATATAGGCTTATACTACTAGTTAAAAAAACTTACCATATCTGCTTACTACTTTAATTTGCTTAATAATACCAATGGAAAATTTTCTTACTTCATCATTATGTGTTACTATTAATAACTGATTTTCTTTTTTTATTGCTCCTATTATAACACCTGATATCGTATTTTTATTTTTCAATATCACTTTAACTTCGTCGCCTGTTTTCAATCTGTTACCATCTAATAAAAATTCTTTTATATCTGCCTCATTAATATGTTTTTGAGTAACAGATTTTTTATCTAACAAAATAATATTCTTTCTTAAATATAGTTTTTCTTTTATTACAACTAAAATATAACCACAAATACTAACTAACAATAACATAAATAAAAAATTAATTAGAAAAGTATAATTCATGCACACACAACCTCACAGTAAAATATTTATTATAAGCTAATTTTATTATAAATTTATAAAAAATACTTGTCAATGTAGTTTTTAGGAATATACTTTATTAGTAATAATTTAAATTAACTGACACAACATGTTTTGTTGTTCACTACAGTAATAATGTATTTTTTATATAGTATAAAAACTTCTCTTTAGTAAATTCTTCATAACTTATAATACTATATTTTTAATCTTATCACAAACTAAAAAACTGACAAATAGCCAGTTTTTTAGTTTTATTAAAGGATCTATATTATAAATAACATGGTGTGAATAGTTAATCTGGATAGAAATGAGTGGAAATTTTTTATAGCCTTTATATTATTACGCAGATTAATCCTCCACCACCATCATTTATTACTCTTTGTAATGCTCTTTGCAATTTAGATCGAGTTTCAAGAGGAAGCGTGTTGACTTTTATTTGAAGTTGTTCTTGGACTAAATCATGCAGAGATTTACCTAACATATTAGATTCCCAAATCTTATTTGGATTATTTTCAAATTCTTCTAATAAAGATTTGACTAAATCTTCGCTTTGTCTTTCAGTTCCTATTATAGGTGAAACCTCTGTTGCTATATCTGCTCTTATTAAATGTAAAGAAGGTGCATTTGCTTTTAGTTTAACTCCATACCTCTTTCCTTCTTTAAAAATTTCAGGTTCTAATAATTCTAATTCATCAAAAGCTGGAGGTACAAGACCATAACCAAATTCTTTAACATCATTTAAAGCTTTTTCTATTCTATCAAATTCTTTTTTAGTTTTTGAAAGTTTACTAATTAAACTCAAAAGCTGATGTTCTCCATCAATTCTTATGCCTGAATACTCTTCAATTGCCTTATAAAAAAGCTGATTATCTACCTTAATTCTTATATCAACATTTCCATAACCTAAATTGACTTCTTCAATTATTGTATCCTCAGAAACATCTAAATTCGTTAATTCGTTTTTTAATTTTGCAATTTCACTTAATCTATGTAGACTACCTATAGATTCTCTAAGTGTATTTATTATACTTTGCTTTATCCAATGATTATTTGACAAACCATCAACCCATCCTGGTAAATTAATATTTATTTGTTTAATTGGAAACTCATATAACAATTTTTCAAAAATATCGTTTATATCGCTTAATGACATATTCAAACAATCTATGTTAATAACAGGTACATTATATTTTTGTTCTAAACTTTCTCTTAAAGCTAATGTACTATCTAGCATTGGATGTTTAGAATTAAGTAAAACAACAAAAGGTTTTTCTAATGCCTTTAATTCATTTATAACTCTTTCCTCTGATTGAATATAATTATGCCTTTCAATATCTGTTATAGAACCATCTGTAGTAACTACTAAGCCTATTGTAGAATGATCTGTTATAACCTTTTTTGTACCGATTTCTGCTGCTTCTTCAAAAGGAATTTCTTTTTCGTACCATGGAGTAGTAACCATTCTAGGCATTTGTCCTTCAATATGTCCTAATGCTCCATTAACTAAATACCCCACACAATCAACCATTCTAATTTTAAATTTTAGGTTTTCCTTTATAGTCAACTCAACCGCTTCACTTGGTACAAATTTAGGCTCAGTAGTCATAATAGTTTTCCCAGCACCACTCTGAGGTATAGAATCTATAGCTCTAGTTTTTCTATGTGTATTTTTTATATTTGGAAGTACAAGTAAATCCATAAATCTTTTTATAAATGTAGATTTGCCTGTTCGAACCGGACCTACTACTCCCATGTAGATATCTCCCTGTGTACGATCAGCAATATCTTTGTAGATATCGAACCTATCCAAAATTATTCCCTCCTTTATTGTTTATAAAGCTATTTAAGCATTTACTTTCAAACAAAAATATATAGCTATTAAAAATATATGACATGCTAACATTGAAAATTACTTTTTTTAGAGTAAATTCTAATGTTTTTTTGAATATTATATGAAACACAGTTTATTCATGATAATTTAAACATAGAATATATTTATTAAACTATATATACTACTTCTATGCTTTAATATGTTGCTTTTTTTTAATTAAAATAGTAAATTATAATTAATGACTAAATATATTATTTAAGTAGGTGATATTATGGCAGTTTTTGATAAAGAAGCAACTCATTACGATTCATGGTACAAAACAAAACTTGGAAGCTTTGTCGATCAAGTTGAAAGTGATTGTGCTATGAGTTTATTTGAAGTAAAAAAAGATAGTAAAATATTAGATATAGGTTGTGGTACAGGTAATTTTAGTATTAGACTTGCACAGGCAGGTGCAAAAGTTGTTGCAATAGATATATCTGATGAAATGTTGAGCATAGCTAAACAAAAAGCTGAAGATTTAAATTTAGACATAGAGTTTTATAATATGGATGTTTATAATCTAAAATTCACAGAAAATACATTTGATGGTGTTTTTTCATCAGCAGCTTTTGAGTTTATTAAAGAACCATCAAAGGCTATGGATGAAATTTTCAGAGTTGTAAAAAAGGATAGCAGCATACTTATTGGCACTATTAATAGAGAAAGTGAATGGGGTAAACTGTATTTATCAGATGAATTTCAAAAGAATTCAATTTTTAAACATTCTTGCTTAAAATCAAAAGATGACTTAAGAGAACTGAGACCAGAGAATTTAGTAGCTATAAAAGAATGCTTATTTATACCTCCTTATGCAAAAGAAGATGATATAAGCTTAGAAAAAGAAATTGAATTATCTAAAAATGAAAGTGGGGGCTTTTTATGTGCTCTATGGAAAAAATAGCAACATGCCAAATTAGTTTCACTCCAATTGTGAGTACTAATTACATTGAAGATATTAACAAGGTTCTAGACATAATTAAATCATATGAAGTTGATTATAACGTTGGAATGATGTCAACGACAATTAAAGGTAACAAAGAAACTCTACTAAAAATAATAAATCAAATATTCAATACTATGTATGAGGTTTGCAGCTTTACAATGGATGTTAAGCTGTCAAACGTATGTGGTTGTAATAATTAAAGTTTTGATTTAGAACAAAACCTTCTAATATTTATGGTTCTGATTAATAACATGTTAGAGCAATACTAGTAACTAAAGAATCATGAATTGGGATAGTCCCCCATTCATGATTCTTAATGGTATTATTACATAGTTTTAATTGTCGGAATATTTTTTTTCATTGTAATCCATTTCATTGTATACTTTTTTTATTTCATTTAAAAATTCACTATCTACTTCGTACCAACTTTTTCTATAATTTATCCTATTCCCAGCAAAAGTAATAGAATTAGTAATTTTATTAGTACTATTATAGATTCTTATTACATAATTCCATCCATTTATATCCTCTGATTCGAGTTTTTTATTATATTCAATATTATTCAACTTTTCTGTAATCTTTTTTATATCTTTAGCCTCAGTAATATTTTTTTTCATTGGTCCATTTTGAATTTCAATTTTTGATATGTCAGTAATAGAATTAATATTTAATATAGTTGTATCTTTATTTTTACACCCATATAAATTACAACATAAAAATAAAGTAAATAGAAGAACAATACTTTTTTTCAAATTTTACACCTTCAATATTTACGAATTATATTATACAAAATAAGTTAATAAAATTCTAAAAACTAATAAAATAACATAATATTTTTTCATATTTTTATTTATTTTTTATATACAACATTAAATCCAGATTATTCAAAAAAATTAAATACTATGAGCAGAGAACTAAAATCTATGATTTTATGTGAATCGCTTACTCATTCATTGAATGGGTTTCATTAATAAAGTTATTCTGATTAGAAGATGTCCATTAAATCCTCGACATACCAACTCGGTATGCCTTCGTATTCACTGAAAACTTCTAATTCAAAAACTTGCAGCATATTATGGGGCGTTATAATGAATAATCAGGGTTAAAAATAAAAGTATAGCAATGGTTATGTTTTTTGAAAAATAATATAAATTGCCAACAATAATAAACAAACCTAAATAATTAATTATTATTCTATTTGATAAACCATATAAATATGCACCCGAATATGTAATTAGCATAAAAATAATACTCATGATAAATGTAGTTATAGAATGTATTCCTTTTAACCTTCCTAAAATGGTACAAATAATGCTAAAAATACATATGAAACAACTATGAAATATTAATCCTTTTTTAGTAAAAGGTTGCATGTTATATCTCCTTTTTTTGTTCATTAACATTTATCAAAACAAATTCCTTGTATATAACATTTTTCTAGATTTACTTCTTACGAAATAAATCTGTAATACTTAGCACTTGTTAATGTACCATTTTTTTTATTTTATGTCAATTATTTTATTTTATTGTTTAACATTTCCTTTATTCGGTGATAGGACTTTGTTTTGTTATACAAACCATCCAGCTATATTCGGAATTTTCACCTACCTTATAGACTACACCAATGCTGGGTACAATAAAAAACTAGATTCTAAAGAATCTAGTTTTTTATGATACTATTTGAAAACCTCTACCACTTATAATCTTCCAATTCATTTTTTTTATCTCTTAACATAAGCTCATCAACAGCATTTTTAACATTTTTACCTTCGTACAAAACTTTATATATTGCATCACTTATAGGCAACTCCACATTATATTTTTCAGATAATTGATGAGCTGATTTAGCAGTTTTTACACCTTCAACTACCATCCCTATAGATTCTACAGCTTCGTCCAAGTTCATACCTTCACCAATCTTTATACCTGCACGCCTGTTTCTGCTGTGCATACTTGTGCATGTTACTATTAAATCTCCTATACCTGAAAGTCCTGTAAAAGTATATCTATTAGCACCCATCTTTACGCCTAATCTAGTTATCTCAGCTATACCTCTGTTCATCAATGCAGCTTTTGTATTATCTCCGTAACCTAATCCGTCTGAAATACCTGCTCCTAAAGCCACTACATTTTTAATAGAACCACCAAGTTCAACACCTATTACATCAGAGCTCGAATACACTCTAAATGTAGGTGCCATAAAAGTTTCTTGAACATACTCTGTTACTTGCTTGTCATTTGATGCTGCAACTACAGCTGTTGGCATATTTTTAGCAACTTCTTCAGCATGTGAAGGACCTGATAAAATAGCATATTTATAATCAGTCAATTCCTCATTGACTATCTCTGATATTCTCATTAGTGAATCATTTTCAATTCCTTTAGCAACATTTACTATTACTTGATCTTTCCTTATATTTGTTTTTATTTTTTTAACTGTTTCTCTAACAGCATGTGATGGTACAGCTAATAGGACTATATCCTTTTCATAAACAGCTTTTATAATATCGTTAGTAACGTTAATACCTTCTGGTAAATGTACGTCTGGTAAATATTTGTTATTCAATCTAGTATTATTTATAATCTTAACTTGTTCATTATTCCTAATCCATAAATCAACATTTAAGCCCTTGTTAGCTAACAATATACTGAGAGCAGTACCCCAGCTTCCACCACCTATAACGCCTATACTAGTATTCATTTTTCTCCCCCAATCAATTTATTTTGCTTTCTGTCCTATTTTTGATTCGGTTCCATTTAGTAGCCTTTTAATATTGCTAGAATGTCTAAATACAGCCATAATAGCTAATATTATAGTAAATAAAAAGAATCTTAAATCAAATGGTCTATGAAGTATTAATCCTGATATTGGTACAGTTATCGCACTAATTATTGACCCTAAGGATACATATCTTGTTTTTAATACAATTAAAACAAAAGCTAGTAGTGCTATTAATGCAATAATTGGATTTATTGCTACCAAAACTCCAAACGAAGCTGCTATTCCTTTACCACCTTTAAATTTTAATAATACTGGCCAATTATGACCTATAGCAACAAATATACCTCCTATGTACATACCCATATCATTACCAAGTATATACTTACCTAACATTACAGCAGCTATTCCTTTAAGAAAGTCTAATAAAAACGCTATCGCACCTATTTTTTTACCAAATACTCTTAATGCATTTGTTGCGCCCGCATTACCGCTTCCATAATTTCTAATATCAGTTTTTCTGAGTATTTTACCTAAGATAAAGGATGTACAAAAATTGCCTAACAAATATGATAAAACTATAGCCAAAATTATGTTTTCGATAACTATCTCCCCCTCTTTTCTCTAATTTCAAATCTTATAGGAGTTCCTTCAAAACCAAAATTTTCTCTAATTTTATTTTCTAAATACCTTGTATATGAAAAATGCATAAGCTCTTTATCGTTAACGAATATTGTAAATTTAGGAGGCTTTACACTTGCTTGTGTTCCATAATAAATTTTTAACCTTCTTCCTTTGTCAGATGGAGGCTGATTCATTAAAATCGCTTCCCCTATGATATCATTTAATACACCAGTTTTTATTCTCATAGCATGATTATTAGATACAATTTTAATATTCTCTATAATTTTATTAACTCTCTTTCCTGTTAATGCAGAAATAGTTATTATAGGTGCATATTGCATGAAACTTAAGCCATTTTTTACTTCATTTTCAAACTCTAAATAGGTCTTATCACCTTTATCTATTAAGTCCCATTTATTAACAAGAATTATTGATGCCTTTCCATTTTCATGAGCATATCCAGCAACTTTTTTATCTTGTTCTGTTAAGCCCTCTGAAGCATCAATTACTATCAAACATACATCAGATCTTTCAATTGCAGTTAATGATCTTACAACACTATAACGTTCGATGTTTTCGTCTATCCTCTTTTTCTTTCTAAGACCTGCTGTATCAATAAATACAAATTTGTCATCTCCAACATTAAATGGTGTATCTATAGCATCTCTTGTAGTACCAGGAATATCACTAACTATAACTCTCTCTTCACCTAATATTTTATTTATAAGAGATGATTTACCTGCATTTGGTTTACCAATTACTGCTACTTTTATTACATCTTCATCATATTCAGTGTCCTTATCTTCAGGAAAATGTTTAATTACTTCGTCTAGCATGTCTCCGATACCGTATCCATGACTCGCAGATATAGATATTGGATCACCAATTCCTAATTCATAAAACTCATATATACTATCAGGAGTTTTGTGTGTATCTACTTTATTAGTAATAAGTAATATTTCCTTCTTTGATCTTCTAAGCATTGTAGCTACTTCTCTATCCGTAGCTGTAAGCCCCTCCATACCATCAACCATAAACAAAATAACATCAGCAGTCTCAATTGCTATTTCAGCCTGTCTTCTCATTTGTGATAATATGATATCTTCAGAAGAAGGTTCAATTCCTCCAGTATCTATTAATGTATAATACTTATTTAACCATTCTCCTTCAGCATAAATCCTATCTCTAGTAACTCCCGGTTTATCTTCAACAATTGCTATTCTACTTCCAGCTAACCTATTAAATAATGTGGATTTACCAACATTAGGTCTTCCTACTATTGCTACTATTGGTCTACTCATTTCTTCACCTCTCCATATTTACAAATAATTCAACAAAATTTTTCCCTCTATTATCACTTAAATAAACTTTAGTATTTAAAGCATCTTCCACATCCTTAATTGTAATATCATCTAAAAATACATCTTCTCCACTTCGTAACATTGACTTAGTTATTAATAGACCATTACCTATGTTTTTATCTTTTAATTGTTCTATTAAATCAGTACCTGTTATTAAACCTGTCACAGTTATACTTTCTCCAAAATATTTATTCTTTATTTCAATAACTTCAATATTTAAATTTGAAATCTTGTCTATAACTTGTTTTGAAAGACTTTTCATGAAATCATATGCTAAGACACCTGTTGCAATTGTATATTTTTTAGGTATTAAATATTCTAATTCTACTTTTTCTAATTCATTGGTGACTTCTTCCTTTAGTCTTCTCATCAATCCAATACCATTTTCTATTTGTGGAAAGCCCTCATATTCATCATACTCAGGTATTTCTCTACCATCTAATATATAAAATTCATCAGAAGCAAATACAAATCTACTCCCTACTTCTTTTAAAAATTCTTTTTGTTTTTTTTCAATATAATCCAAAAACTCACGAGAAGATTCTTTATCAAAAGTCCCTAAGTCAAATAATCCTTCTCTAAATTTAGTTAATCCAACAGGTACTATAGCAACACTAGATATATTAGGATAAAAATCAAATAAATCATTTATAGTTCTATCTAAACGTTCACCATCATTTATTCCAGGACATAATACTATTTGACAATTCATATCAATATTAGCTTCATTTAATTTTCTCAATCTATCATATATATTACCAGCATTTTTATTATTCAACATTTTTACTCTTAACTCTGGATCAGTAGTATGTACTGATATATTAATCGGACTAATTCTATATTTTACTATTCTATCGATTTCTTCATCACTCATGTTAGTCAATGTTATAAAATTGCCTTGTAAGAATGATAATCTAGAATCATCGTCTTTAAAATACAGTGTCTTCCTCATACCTTTTGGTAGCTGATCTATAAAACAAAATATACACTTATTTCTACAGCTTTTTGCCCTATCTATTAGTGGATTAGTAAATTCTATACCAATATCCTCATCATAATCTTTTTCAATTTCAAGTTCCCATATTTCTTCGTTTTGCTTTAGAATTTCAACAACAATATAATCATCAGAAATATTGAATTTATAGTCTATAATATCTTTTATTTCGTTTCCATTTATAGATAATATTATATCACCTGTTTCAATTCCCATCTCCTCAGCAATACTATCTTTTTTAACGTTCTCTATAACATTTTGTGTATTAAATTCTCTTAATTCCATATTTTATTTTCCTCTTTAATAATTAGATTATATTCATTAGTCTACCATAAACCCTCAAGTTATATTATCATTTAATCATACTAAAATCAAGTTTGTATTGACCATAACTATTGATGTAAATACTATTTTATAATGTTTTTATAATTTTAACAATAAATTTATATCAAACACTATAATTATTTCCTTATTTCTTTAATAGAACGCAAAAAAACATAAAGCTAACTAGCTTCATGTTTTTTCGCGAATATATATCACTAAGCTGGATTTATGCCTGCCTCATCAAAAGTAATCATTTCTTTATTCATATATGTAGCTGCTTCAATTATTCCAAAGGCTAGTGCTGCTCCGCTTCCTTCTCCTAATCGCATATCCATATCTATAACATAGGTTTAAAATCTAAAAGCTCTGATGCAAGTTTAGCACCCTTTTCATTGGATTTATGTGAAGGTATTAAGTAACCTTTTACATTAGGCTCTAAAATACATGCAATTATAAAAAACCCTGAAATTTCAATTTTAATCAATTATAATTACTCTAACGTAAATATATCAACATACACTACTGTACATAAAATTAATACAACCATATTCGGTCATCTTCATAAAAACGAAATTCTGCAAAACCATTATCTCTAGCAGTATAATAATTTATTCTTTTATTTAAAGTAAGTACTATTTTAGTGCTTTTTTCTTCTTCAATTATTTTAATATCTTTTATACAGTAATTTAGTTTCATTAGCTTTTTAATGTTATCTATATCTGATATCTTTGTACTATTTATTTTTATTATAAAATTTTTATTGTCATCATAACTAGTCGTTATAGTAGGTAAATGATCCCAATAAGCATCATTATCAGGTACAAACCCTAATTGTAATCCATCTAATGTGACCCTAAATTCTGTTAAATCATAGTTAACTAAACTTTCCCCAAACCCAATAGACTTTTTTAAAGGGAAAAATGTTTGTCTATTTATACTTTCAAATTCAAATTCACCATCACTATTAATTATTTTTTTACAATGAGTTTGATATGGCGGTGATTTGTAAACACATTCAGTACTTTTTCCTGTCATATTGAATATAATATAATTTTTATTAACAAATTTACATGAATCAACATAACCCAATCCAGTTTGTAATTCATATTTTTCTCCAGTTTTTAAATCGCACAGGACAAAAAGACTATGTGCTAGTTTTTGTTTGATTTCAACTAAAACTATATGATTGTTATATGATTTGTAAATTAATACTTTATCAATTTGTTCACCAAAACAATCTCTGTATTCTTTTTCAACTTGTTTTAATAAATCTTCTTTACTTATTTTAAAATCATCATTATTCTGCATTACTTCTTGATTGTTATTATTCTGGCATCCTGATAATAAGCAGATAATAACTATAGTAAAAATAATTGTTGTAGCTATTTTCTGTAACATAATGTTCTCTCCTTAATTTGATACATTAATTAACAATATGTAACTAGACAAATAAAAACATTAGTTTCTTGTATTATAATGTATTTTTTTAAATTTTAACATTATTAATTAAAACAGTCAATTCCATATGTAATATATAATATTTATATGTAAAGCAATAATTAAAAACCTGATTATTCATATAACTTTGAATAATCAGGCTTAATTATTTCTACTAAATTTATATTGAATTTTAGTTAATATCTCCATCATAAGTCTATAAATACTTAACCAATACCACTAAAACTAGTTCATCACAAATAAAACTCTAAGCTGGATTTATGCCTGCCTCATCAAAAGTAATCATTTCTTTATTCATATATGTAGTTGCTTCTATTATTCCAAAGGCTAGTGCTGCTCCGCTTCCTTCTCCTAATCGCATATCCATATCTAACATAGGTTTGAAATCTAAAAGCTCTGATGCAAGCTTCGCACCCTTTTCATTAGATTTATGAGAAGGTATTAAGTAACCTTTTACATTAGGCTCTAAAGTACATGCAATTATAGCTGCTGCTGTTGAAATAAATCCATCTACAACTACTGGTATACTATTAGCCGCTCCTGCTAGCATTACACCTGCCATGCCACCTATTTCAAAACCGCCAACTTTTGCTAATACATCTATTGCATCCTTAGGATCTGGCTTGTTAACCTCTATAGCAGTTTTTATTACTTCCATTTTATTAGCCAACTTTTCTTTCGGTAAATTTGCTCCAACTCCTGTAACTTCTTCAGGACTATATCCTCCTATAACACATAATATTGCAGTACTAGGTGTGGTATTACCTATTCCCATTTCGCCTGTGCCAAGAATGTTCTTTCCCTTATTAATTTCATTAATAGCCATTTCTATACCTATTTCTAAAGATTTTATTGCTTCATCTCTGCTCATGGCAGGTCCTTTTTTTAAATTACTAGTTCCCTTTCTAATTTTCCTATTAATAACCTTTGGATTATCCATATCCTGTTTAATTCCAATATCAACAACTACTAATTCAGCCTCAGCATATTTACCCAACGCTCCTACTCCCGTTAAACCTTTGGTAAAATTATTTGTTTGCATAACTGTTACACATTGGTCACAGGAAGCTATTCCTTCTTCACAAACTCCATGATCTGCTGACATAATTATAATAGATTTATTGTCAACCTTAGGATGTAATTGACCTGTTATACCAGATAATTGTATTGCAATGTCTTCTAGTTTTCCCATACTTCCTTTTGGCTTTATTAAGTTATCTACTCTTATTCTTGCTTCTTCCATAGCTTTATTATCTAATGGTTTGATTTTTTTTAATGTTTCTTCTAATATTTTCATGATAATTCCTCCTTTTTTCATGTAGGTTTTTTAGGAGAAAAAAAGTTCATGACTCATTTGAACACATCAAATAAACCATGAACTTTGCCATTATTCACAAATATAAAGTTACTATAGGCAGGTCTCCTGACTCGGTTTCACAGCTCTGTAAATCTTCCCAGAATATCCAGTGATATATTTTACATTGCTCCGCCTTACAGTGGTGGGACCGTTGAAGATTTTCACTTCATTCCCTATTCTCCTTATTATTAAGGCACCTACATAACTAATCCCAGATTATTCAAAGTTATGCGAATAATCAGGGATAATTTTTATTTTTATTAATTTTAAGTATACAACAATTATGTCCGCACTGCAACTAATATATAGAATTTCTATTACATATATCTAATACTTGCTTTTCTATTAGTTTAATATCTTTTTTATCCATTAATGTGTCATCTATGATTTGAGCAACTTCTACCATGTCATCTTCTTTAAGTCCTCTAGTAGTGACAGCTGGAGTACCTATTCTAAGACCACTTGTTACAAAAGGACTTTGTGGATCAAAAGGTATAGTATTTTTGTTTGTTGTAACTTTTACAGCTTCTAATTTCTTCTCAGCTTCTTTACCTGTTAAGTTTTTATTTCTTAAGTCTATTAATATTAGATGATTGTCAGTTCCATTAGTAACTAATTTATATCCTCTGTTAATTAATTCTTTACCTAGAACTTCAGCATTTTTTACAACTTGCTTTTGATACTCTACAAAATCAGGTTGTAAAGCTTCTTTGAAGCTTATTGCTTTTGCTGCTATAACATGCATTAACGGTCCACCTTGAATACCAGGGAATATTGCTTTGTTAATTTGTTTTGCATATTTCTCTTTACATAATATTGCTCCACCTCTAGGACCTCTTAATGTTTTGTGAGTTGTAGTTGTAACAAAATCAGCATATGGAACTGGACTTGGATGTAATCCAGCAGCTACTAAACCTGCTATATGAGCCATATCTACCATTAGATATGCTCCTACTTCATCAGCTATCTCTTTAAATTTTTTGAAATCTATTATTCTTGGATACGCACTAGTACCAGCAACTATAAGCTTTGGTCTTTCTTTCTTTGCTAAATCTCTTATTTGATCATAATTTAATCTCTCTGTCTCTTTATCTACTCCATAAGCAACAAAATCAAAAAACGCACCCGACATATTTACAGGACTACCATGTGTTAAATGCCCACCATGACTAAGATTCATACCTAAGACTTTATCTCCAGGCTTTAAGATTGAAAAATATACTCCGAAATTTGCATTTGAACCCGAATGAGGTTGAACATTAGCATGTTCTGCCCCAAATAACTCTTTTAATCTATTAATTGCAATAGTTTCAACTTTATCAACAAATTCACAACCGCCATAATACCTTTTATTTGGATAACCTTCTGCATACTTATTAGTAAAATGACTACCCATAACTTCCATAACAGTTTCTGATACAAGATTTTCAGACGCAATTAATTCCAAACCATTTTTTTGACGATTTATCTCGTCAGTTAAAGCATTCATAATATCTGGGTCATAATTAGCTACTCTCTTAAAATTCATAAGCAGTTCCTCCTTAACATTTGTTTTGTTCTTATTTTTAGTAGTATTCATCCAATATAAATTATAACATTTTATGATTCATTATTATTGAAATTATGCCTTTTGTTAACAAAGTTTAACATATTTAATAATATTCCTAAGTTGTTTTGTATTCAAAGTCCCTGAAGTACGATATATCTCACATCCATTATTGAAAAAAATAACTGTTGGTACAGTAATAATTTCAAAATTCTTTACTAAATCTTTATTTTTAATAAAATCGACTTTATATAAGTCAAAATCTTTCTGTTCATCTACTATCTTTGATAATTCAACAATTGTTTCTAAACTAGGTTTATAATTAGAAGAAAAAAAACATATTACAGCAATTTTGTCTGATTTAAATATGATATCATCAAGTCTTTTTATATCTAAATCATTTACCAAAAACACACCCCCCTAAATTTTTTGCCTTCTATGTCTTCCTACCTATTACTAGCTAATATGTCCAATAATTTCAATCATCTTAAATTCTATTTTATCAGCCGCTTTTTTATCAATATATTTTAATATAAAATAAGAAAGTCCTAAGAATAACAACCCTATTAACATACTATAAGATTCATAATTACTATATCCCGATTTTTTCAAAAAATATGCGCTAACAGCTATTGCCGAGAGCATCAAAATCATTGGTATTAAATATACTATAAAAGCATATTTAAGTATTTTTTTGCTTTCTGTTTTTATTTCTACGTAATCCCCTTGTTTTGCATTAAGAATATTTTTTATTTTCACTCTTATTGCTGGAACATCACAAGAACCTCCACAATCAGCACAATTATGACCACATGCTGATACTCTCCTAACATCTATAATAGCAAAATCATCATTTACATCAAAAACATGGCCTATTTGCTTCATCTTTTACTCACCTAACCTTTTCAATAAATCTATTTATTCTCTATTTTAGCTAAATCTTTTACTACTTCAGATGCAATAATTAGTCCTGCACAAGATGGTACAAAAGAGATACTTGCCGGAACTGGTCTTGAATTATCTTGTGGTATATATTCATCTCGTTTAATAGGTACTTCTTTTGAATACACTACCTTCAAAGATTCTATATTTCTTTTTCTTAATTCTCTTCTCATAACTCTTGCTAATGGACAAATTGACGTATCATAAATATCTCCAACTTCAAGCATTGTTGGATTTATCTTATTCCCTGTTCCCATACTACTTATAATAGGTATATTCATCTTTTTACATAATTCTATTAAATGAATCTTAGATGATACCATATCTATAGCATCAACTACATAATCAAGCTCATTATTCATAATTTTATCAGAACTATCTTTGTTAAATACCTCTGCATATGATTTAACTTGTATATCTGGATTTATATCTTTTATTCTATCTCTAATAACATCAACCTTTAACTTATTTACTGTACTATTTAACGCAATAATTTGTCTATTTATATTTGATATACTAACCGTATCAAAATCTACTAATACAAGTTTACCTATACCACATCTAGCTAATGCTTCTGTCACAAAACCTCCAACACCGCCTATACCAAAAACGGCAACTGTAGAGTTTTTAAGTCTTTCTAATGCCTCTTTACCTATTAACATCTCAGTTCTAATAAAACTTTCTTCCATATTCTCCACCTCGTATAAATACATGACTACTTTTAACATTGAATAATAAGCTAATACATCTATATGAAAAATTTTAGCCTAATAATATAATATACAAAACAAATAAAAATTACAAATATTATATAATTTAATAACAAACAGTTTTATTTTCCCCAACTCATAGATGCAATAGTTTTAAAATTTGATAAGTAATTATAGTATTAAAATCTAATAAATAAAAAGGACAAAACTTATTATATTAAATCGCTAGATCTAGCCTTAGTTTCTGCTAGATCTAGCATAGCTTCATTTTATTCCTTAGAATCTTTTAATTTTATATCTATAGATAATTCTTCTAATTGTTTCTTAGTAACATTAGCTGGTGCTTCTGTCATTAAGCATGTAGCATTTTGAGTTTTTGGAAAAGCTATTACATCTCTTAAATTAGTCATTCCTGTTAATAACATTAAAAATCTTCCCAATCCATATGCTATTCCACCATGTGGTGGTACTCCATATTTAAATGCTTCTAATAAGAATCCAAACTTACTCCAAGCTTCTTCTTCACTAAATCCTAAAGCTTTAAACATTTTTGATTGAAGCTTAGAATTATTAATTCTAATACTTCCTCCGCCAATTTCATCTCCATTGATTACTATATCATATGCTTTTGCTCTCACTTTATGCGGTTCTGTTTCTAACATATCAATATCTTCATCCATTGGATGAGTAAATGGGTGATGTTTAGCTACATATCTGTCTTCTTCTTCACTGTATTCAAGTAGTGGAAACTCTGTTATCCACAACAATTCAAATACATCATTAGGTATATTATCTAGTTTTTTAGCAACTTCTATTCTTAAATGTCCCAATGAATCATAAACTACACTATCTTTGTCACCTACTATGAAAATAATATCACCATTTTTCGCTTCTGTTCTCTCTAATATAGCTTTAATTTCTTCTTCACTTAAAAATTTTGCTATAGGTGAATTTACAGTATCTTCTTCAACCTTTATCCACGCTAAACCTTTAGCTCCATAAGTTTTAGCAAACTTTTCTAATTTAGATATACCTTTTTTACTAAATGCATTTGCACCTTCTTCAACTTTTATAGCTCTTACGCTTCCACCGTCTGCTATAACACTTGCAAATGCTTTAAAGCCTGAATTAGCTAATATATCAGATAAATTCTTCAATTCATAACCAAATCTTAAATCAGGCTTATCACTGCCATATCTATCCATAGCTTCTTTGTATGTCATTCTTCTAATAGGTAATTTTATATCAATACCTTTTATCTCTTTAAATATTTTTTGTATCAATCTTTCATTGATTTCTATTACATCATCAACATCAACAAAAGACATTTCAATATCAACTTGAGTAAACTCAGGCTGTCTATTAGCTCTTAAATCCTCGTCTCTGAAGCACTTTACAATTTGATAATATCTATCCATACCTGATACCATCAATAGCTGTTTCATTAACTGAGGTGATTGTGGTAATGCATAAAATCTACCTGGATTAACTCTACTAGGTACAAGATAATCTCTTGCTCCTTCTGGTGTAGGTTTTGTAAGCATTGGAGTCTCTATCTCATTAAAATTATTTTCATCTAGAAAATCTCTAAATACTTTCATGGTCTTATGTCTAGTCTTTAAATTCTTTTGCATAAATGGTTTTCTAAGATCTAAATATCTATATTTTAGTCTCATGACATCTGATACATCATCATTATCTTTAATATAGATTGGCGGTGTCTCTGCTTCATCTAAAATCTTCAACTCTGATACAAAAACCTCTATATCTCCAGTAGGCATTTCTTTATTAACAGATTCTCTTTTTTTAACAATACCTTTAATTGCTAAAACATACTCACTTCTAATAACTTCAGCTTTTTTAAAAGCTTCATCAGAAACATCAGTATCGAAAACTATTTGAACTAGTCCAGTAGTATCTCTAAGGTCAACAAAAACTAAACCTCCTAAGTTTCTTCTTTTTTGAACCCATCCCATTAGTGTCACTTCTTGATTTACGTTTTCTTCTCTCAAAACTCCGCACATATGAGTTCTTCTCATGTTACCCATGCTTTCTCCCATAATTAAACCTCCTACAATCTTTTATTAATATTTAAAAGGATGACTTTTTATTGCTATTGTTTAGGATATACTATCTTATAATTTTATAATTTCCTATGTATAAAAAAATAATCTCGTCCGCTGTTATTATAAATAACAGGGACGAGAATTGTATTCCCGTGGTGCCACCCTAATTGGATCATGTTTCCCACTCAAACTATTAACGCTAGTAAACGTATAATCCTACTACAAGATTAATATCACTTTGTTCAGATTATCTACTCCTAGGTGTCCTAAATCAAATTTTACACTGGATTCCACCAACACCAGCTCTCTATAGTAAAATACTTTGACTTATCTCCTATTCATAGTATTTGCATGTACAATTAATGTAATTATAGCTTATATATTTATGTATTGTCAAGGGTTTCAACTCACATATCACCATATTCATTGATGTAATCATCTTTCTACCAAGTTCATTCCATAGTACCTGCTAAAGGTTATTCCATTTCACCAACATATATAATTTTATTTTTATCTAAATAGTAGTCTAAAATAAACTTTCTCAATTCCATTGGATACATTATTACTGACTTTATATTTTCAACATCAATCCATTCATATCCTAATTGGTTGTCATCCTTGTTTTTTGCATGTAAGATATCAATACTACTAGTTAATTGACATTCAAATATTAAATCTACCTGATGAAATCCTGGTGTGTGAATTGAAGATTCATGATAATCCGCAATATATTCACAGACAAATATAATATCTTTCACTTCAACTTTAACTCCTAGCTCCTCGAAACATTCACGTTGTAATGCATTACTAAGCTCTTCACTGGAATTCTGTCCACCACCTGGAAGTGTATAATATATATCTCCTTCCCCTTTCCTATGTTTTATAGCTAATATCATATTATTCTTAATTATAAGTGCTCTAGCTGCATTTCTTATCCCATGTTCATACATACTAAGCTCCCTCCCAATACTTCATTTATTAATTGAAAGTTCTATATCAAAAACTTATTTCTATTGAAGCTTAAACCATTTCAATCATTTCCATAACTTCAATTTGATTTATTATACCATATAATCCATTATTTATAATTCTTTTTATTTGATTTCATTGATATGACACTTAAATCAAAAAATTTTCTAGCTAAATAATTTCAAGCTATAACAATATTAATTTTGAAACATCAACTCAAACAAGACCCCAAACTATACTACTATAATAACTATTACAATCACCAAATCTACTAGGCAAATATCTGAGGTTTCTTTGTAGGTGAATTCAACAGGTAGTTTTATCATTGCTTTTACATCATAAATAAAACTGCCTGTTGTCTGAACCAAGCAAAGATTCTCAGATACTTGCCCCTCTCCACTAGGTAGTGAACCTACAATATGTATTGTCACAGCACTCACAACGCTTTACCCTAAAGAAAGCATAACCGTATAACCTAATAGAAGCTACATAACATCTGCCGCAAACGACCTTGAAGCCTGTGTTTCAACCTTGATTTAATCAAGAAACACAGACTTCACCGAGTTAGGCAGATGTTTTGTAATGCTTCAATCCAGAAAATTTCAAGCGAGATTTCTTCAAAGCACTACTATAACAAAAGCTTTAAAGTATTCAAAAACTTCGAAGCTCCAACCCTAACAAGACCCCAAACACTACAATAACTATTACAACCAAAAAACTAACTAGGCAAGTATCTGAGGTTTCTTTGTAGGTGAATTCAACAGGCAGTTTTATCATCGCTTTTACACATAAATAAAACTGCCTGTTGTCTGAACCAAGCAAAGATTCTCAGATATTTGGCCTCTCCACTAGGTAATGAACCTCCAATATGTATTACATCCTCACTCTCAACGCCTTGCCCTAAGAAATTAAACCATAAATCCTTTAGAAGCTACATGACATTTTTTGACCACGACATTGATGCCTATATTTTTTCATCTTTTTACAATCAGAAAAATATAGGCATCTCCGAGTAAAAAAAATGTCTTGTATGGCTTCAATACAAAAAGTTTAAGCTAAATATCTTCGAAGCATTACTATAACAAAATCTTCAAAGCTTAACTATAACAAAACCCCAAATACCTGCTAGAACAACTATTGCAACCAATAAATCAACTAGACAAGTATCTGGGGTTTCTAATTTTATATCAAAATATTCGTGAGAGCCTTCCTTTTTCTCTCAACCATTTCATCAGTTCTCTTTAAATATTCATAGACATCTTTTACATTAGGAACTCTTTCTATTCTATTATTGTTATGATTAACTATTTTAGACACTCCACCAGCACCCAATGCTATAATTGACTGCCTTTCTTCCATAATCATTATATTATATATACATTCCTTTTCAGGTTTACAATAACCAACATTCTCAAAGTTTCCTAGCATTTGTTTTTGTCTATACATGTAATATGGTTTCATATTCATTTCATAAGTCCATTTTTGAGTAATCTCTATCATTTTTTCTATAGTTTTACCATCAGCTAATGGGTATCTATCTAAATAACCCCTTAGCTTTGAAGCTCTTTTGATTGCCAGTGTATGTATAGTCAAATTATCTGGCATTAGTTTACTAACTTCACTCATGGTCTTTTCAACTTGCTTTACACCCTCACCAGGAAGCCCAACAATCAAATCCATATTTATATTATCAAATCCATACTCTCTAGCATTATTAAAAGCTCTAATAATCTCCGCACCAGTATGTTTTCTGCCAATAATAGATAATGTTTCATCACACATTGTCTGAGGATTAATACTAATCCTATCTATGTTGTTGTTTTTTAACATTTTTAGCATTTCATTAGTTATAGTATCTGGTCTACCAGCTTCAACGGTAAACTCTTCTTTGTTTTTTCCAAAATATTTCTTTAGAGTACATATAATTTTATCTAATTGTTTTACGGATAAAGATGTAGGAGTACCTCCACCTAAATATATAGTATCAATCTTTTTTCCCGCTAATATTTCAGAAGTCTTCTCTATTTCATAAATAAGGTTTTCAACATACTTATCCGTATAATTCCTAAATTTATCAATACTATTAGAAGGAAATGAACAATAAACACATCTTGTAGGACAAAATGGAATACTAGTATAAATGCTGTATTTTTCATTTCTATCTTTTGTTAAATATTTTCTTTCTTGTTTACATACATCTAGCAATAAATTTGATTTTTTATTTGAAATCATATAAATATCATCTAAAACATCATAAATTTCTTTATCAGTTAGCTGTCTGTCCATTAAACTATGTACTATCTTTGTTGGTCTAATTCCTGTCAATATTCCCCATGGAGAAATTTGTCCTTCAAAATCTACAATTGCTTTTAGTATAGATTTTTTCACAGCAATTTTTGATTTCTTTTTTATATTGTCTATGTGTGTAAATGTATTCGATAAGTTTGATATTTTATTTTCAGTGATTAAACAACTATCTTTAAAAATTTTCGTAAATACAGCAGGATTAAATTCCTGCTGTATGATACTTTCTATATATAAATCTTCATTAATTACTTTATCTACGAATTGTATATCATTTGTCTTATATAACGATCTAAGTAATTCAAATACTTCATATTTAAAATCATGCCCAATTAATTTAATATATATCATATTAAAGCACTCCTATTATCTTAAAAATGGATTAGTATTTTTTTCAATTTTTATTGTACTAGAAGGACCATGACCCGGCAAAACTTTTATATTGTCATCTAAATCAACTAACTTACCTTTTATTGATGCCATTAACTGATTTGTAGACCCACCGAATAAGTCACTTCTTCCAACAGAACCAGCGAACAACGTATCTCCTGTAAATAATTTATCATCAACTAGAATGCAAATTCCTCCAGGTGTATGACCAGGAGTGTGAATTATTTTGCATTTAAATTTACCAACATTTATTATATCATTATCTTCTAATAAAGTATCTGGTTTAATCTCAACATTTTTCATTGACATTTGAGCAGATAGATTTTTAGAAGCATCTAAAAGAAGCTCTTCATCTTGCTTATGAACTAATATTGATGCATTAGTTTGTTCTTTTAATTGCTTTAATCCACCAATATGGTCTCCATGGGCATGTGTAAGAATAATATACTTACAAGTCAACCCATAATTATTTAACATAACTAAAATACTATCTGCATCTCCACCCGGATCAATTACAATGGCTTCTTTAGTTTTCTCACAACCTACAATGTAACAATTCACAGCATAAATTCCTACTGGAATTCTCTCAGCTATCATTTCTAACCTCCTTATTTACTAAGGAATAATCTAAAAATAAATTCCCTAATCTAGCAAGTTATTTTTTTCATATCCCTAAAACGTCTTTTTACTATCTATCAATATTGTAACTGGACCATCATTAGTTAAACTAACCATCATGTGAGCTCCAAATTTACCCTTTTGTACTTTTAAGCCAAATTCTTTACATTGTGATACAAAATCTTCATACATCTTTTCAGCCTTTTGCGGTTCTGCTGCTTCCATAAAATTTGGTCTTCTTCCTTTGCGACAATTCCCTAATAATGTAAATTGTGATACTACTAACATTTCTCCTTTAGTATCTATTAATGATTTATTCATTTTGCCATTCTCATCTTCAAATATCCTTAAATTCACTATCTTATCTACTAAGTATTTAGTATCTTTATCTTCGTCACCATCTTGAACTCCTAATAATATCATTAAGCCATTTTCTACTTCTCCTACAGCTAAATCATCAACTGTTACTTTTGCACAACTTACTCTTTGGACTACAGCTCTCATTTCTAAACCTCCTATGTTACAACTCTATATACGTCTATGACACCTTGCATACTTTTAATCTTTTTCATTAAATTATTTAATTGCTCTACATTCTTTATTTCTAATACCATATTAATCATCACTAATTTATCTTTGCTGGTACGTGCATTTAATGATGATACGAATAAGTTTATATCCGTAATTAATTGAGTTATTTGAGACAAAAGCCCTGGTCTATCAATAGCTTTAATTTGTATTTCTGCTTGATAAGAAACTTTCTTATCCGTAGCCCATTCTACATCAATAAACCTTGTTTCCTTGCTTAAATCATTAATATTGGGACAATCTTGTCTGTGAACAGACACTCCTCTTCCACGAGTTATATATCCAATAATTTTATCTCCAGGTACAGGATTACAACACTTTGCAAATCTGACCTTAACATTATCTATACCTTTTATTACTATTCCCTGAGTAGGTTCAGGTTTCTTTTTATATTTATTATTTTTTAGTGGTTCATCTTCTTTTTTGTTTTTATAATATTCATTATGATATTCTTTAAGTTTACTCATTATCTGCTTAATAGTAATACTCCCATATCCTAATTCAGCATATAAATCATTGATTTCGTTTAAGCTAAGTTTTTTAGCTATCTTTTTAAGCCAATCATCTTTTAAGATTTCGGTAAGCTTGTAGCCTTGTCTTTTAACTTCTTTTTCTAAACTATCCTTACCATCATTTATATTTTGATCTCTACCTTCTTTTTTAAACCACTGTTTTATTCGACTTTTAGCTTGACTACTCTTAACAATTTTCAGCCAATCTCTACTAGGACCATTACTATTTGCAGATGTTAATATGGATACGATATTTCCTGTTTTTAACTTATAGTCTATTGGCACTATACGTCCATCAACCTTAGCACCAACACATTTGTTACCTACAGCTGTATGCACTCTATAAGCAAAATCTATTGGTGTTGAACCAGCTGGTAAGTTTATAACATCACCTTTTGGAGTAAACACAAAAACTTCATTAGTGAATAAATCAATTTTTAGAGATTCCATATACTCAACTGGATCATTCATCTCTTTTTGCCATTCCAACATTTGTCTTAACCAAGCTAATTTCTTATCAAAATCATCGCTCTTAGTTTTTCCTTCTTTATACTTCCAATGTGCAGCAATACCAAATTCAGCAGTTCTATGCATATCCATTGTTCTTATCTGAATCTCAAATATCTCACCTTTTGGTCCAATTACAGTAGTATGAAGTGACTGGTACATATTAGGCTTTGGCATAGCTATATAATCTTTAAATCTTCTAGGAAGAGGTTTCCAAAGAGTATGGACAATTCCCAATACACCATAACATTCTTTTACTGAATCAACTACAACTCTTACGGCTGTTAAATCAAAAATCTCTTCAAAAGTTTTATTTTGATAAACCATTTTTTTATATATACTATAAAAATGCTTTGGTCTTCCACTTATTTCATGTTCAATATTAGTTTCATTCAGAGCATTTTCTAACTTATTCATAACATATTGAATATACTCTTCTCTTTCTTTCCTTTTTTTCGAAACTTTTTCCACTAGCTCATAATAACCTTGTGGATCTATGAATCTTAATGATAAATCCTCAAGCTCCCATTTAATCTTGAATATACCAAGTCTATTAGCTATAGGAGCATATATCTCTAATGTTTCCAATGCTATTTCTTTTTTCTTTTCCTCAGACTTGTACTCCAGAGTTCTCATATTGTGTAATCTATCAGCAAGTTTAATAATTATTACTCTTATATCTTTAGACATAGCTATAACCATTTTTCTCATGTTTTCAGCTATTCTTTCTTCCTTTGTCCTGTATTTTATTTTTTTAAGCTTAGTTAAACCGTCTACCAATAAAGCAATCTCATCACCAAAAACTTCTACTATTTTCTCATAAGTTACATCAGTATCTTCTATTACATCATGCAATAAACCCGCTACTATTGTATCAATGTCCATATTTATATTTGCAAGTATAATAGCAACTTCACATGGATGAATAAAGAAACGTTCGCCAGAATTCCTAAACTGACCCTCATGAGCAATTTCAGCAAATCGATAAGCTTTTATAACCTTTTCAATATCTCCCTGAGGGTTATATTGTTCAATTTTTGATATTAATTTTTCTAAAATCATATACTCACCATCTTCTAATGAAAAATAATGTAAAAATCTAAATATATCCATATAATAACTAAAAATAAAAGTATTGTTTGTTAAAAATATCATAGTGTAAGTTATAAAAACAAAATTAGCTAGTTTATTCAAATAATACAATATAGTATATCATATTTTTTGTAGTCTACAAGCAAAATTGTCAATATTAAAAAGTTTAGAAATATTTTGAACTTTATTAATTGATTATAACCAATACTTTGATTACTAAAAATAATATTTGATTTTTAAGAAATTATAATTAAATATTATATTATAAAATATAAAAATGCACAACATGTGCATTTTTTATATATGATGTTATCTTACTGAAGAAATGCTGTATAAGCTCAGTATTTCTGTTAATATTTAATAACTGATTTTACATCATAATTTTCTAAAACTTTTCTTCCATTTAAAAATTCTAATTCTATAAGATATACTATGCCTACAACTTCTCCGCCTAATTTATTTATCATTTGAATTATCGAATGTGTTGTTCCTCCAGTAGCCAATAAATCATCTACTATAACAACCTTCTGTCCAGGCTGTATCGCATCCTTGTGCATTTCCAAAATATCAAAACCATATTCAAGCTCATATTCAAAACTTATAGTTTCATATGGTAATTTGTTGGGCTTTCTAACCGGAACAAAACCCTTATTTAATTTATATGATAATGGAGCCCCAACTAAAAATCCTCTGGCTTCTGGGCCAATTATTAAATCAAATTCTTTATCTTCCAATAAATCAGCCATTTTATTTATAGCCTCTCTAAATGCATCCTTATCATTTAATAATGGAGTTATATCTTTAAAAACAACTCCTTCTCTTGGATAATCCTTTATATCTCTTATTTTTTGCTCTAAATTCATATTATATTTATCCTCCTTATGGTTAATAGATTTACAAAAAAAATAATTACTTTTGTTTTAGTTATTACTTAAAGAATCTTTCAAATCCATATATATTCTATACAAATCATTATTTAAAATGTCTATTCCTCTTTTTCCTGTTATAATCTCTGCTATAAAGTTATCATTTATTTTATCTAACATAACTAAATCACAGTCTTTAAAAATATATAGACTTAATTCTAACTTAAATCTATTGATTTTCATATTAAATAACTTTCTGATATCATTAATAACATGATTAATATTATATTCAGTTTTTTTCTTGTATCCAAGAAAATATTTATATATTGTTCTCATTTCATCAATAGTTGGTATAATATTATTAAGTAAAATATTAAAGTCAAACATTTTCTCTTTTGATTTAATAGCAATAACCTCTTTATTATCGATTGCTTTATAAATATTGTTGTATATTATGTCATATAAATCATCATAAATTATTATCCTTGAGTATTTCTCTAAATTAAAATCTTCGAAAACTGAATTTATCATTACAATATTTTGTTTTGTACAATCATGTAAACTACCATATTCTATACTTGTTCTCTTGAAAAAATCTCTACCTTGATACACTAATTCTTTTATTAGGAATCTAGCATAGTAATAATTATTAACAATTACAGCTGTCGGCACATCATCATTTAATAATTCTATTACTTTTTTATCATCCGTATAAGTATTAGGCAAATTTAAGTTTTTTTCTTTATTATATTGAATTTTACTATTAAGTACTAAATTTAATGTATTTAAATAATTATTATTTAGCTCTTCTAAAACATCATGCTTCAACACTATTTTTTTTAAAACAAGTTGAGGTTTTATAATATCATTATATTTATTAATTTCCATAGAATAAATAATATCTACTTTTTCAGTTTTACTCAACTCATCTTTTAAATTACCTTTATTAAAATAAATTGCATCGACATTATTTTCACCTATATTAAAAGTAATTTTCAAATGTTTATTTTCTTTACCTATTGCTTTCAAATATATTATTTTAGCATCTTTACTCATAAAAACAGGACTAGCATTTCCCATGCCGAAAGGTTCTAATAGACTAAGTTGTTCAATAACATCAATATTTATATCTGAAGATGTCAATTTCATATCGACTCTTATTTCAGGTTTTAAATCTTCACTATCTAATACATCCTTCGCAATATCATTAATAGTTGTTCTGAAACTGTCAATATTTTCTTTTCTTATTGATAATCCTGCTGCTTGTTCATGCCCTCCAAATTTTTCAAATAGAGCTTTACACTTATTCAAATTTGAAAACATATCAAAGTTTTTTATGCTTCTAGCTGAACCTCTACCCTCATCACCATCAATAGATATTAAAATAGATGGTCTGTAATACTTCTCAGTAATTCTTGAACTAACAATACCAATTACTCCATGATTCCAGTTTTCTGAAGCTATAACTAACATTCTTTCCTTTTCTAAATCAATGTTTTCTTCTACTATCTTTTCAGCTTGACAAAAAATATCAGCTTCAATCTTCTGTCTCTTTAAATTTTCTTCATTTAACATTTTAGCTATTTGTTTTGCTCTAATATCATCATTACAAGTCAATAATTCAACGCCATATTTTGCTGAATCAAGCCTTCCACAAGCATTGACCCTAGGTGCAAGCATAAAACCAACATGACCGCTAGTTATTTTTTTATCAGCTAACCCACATACCTCTATTAATGCTTTAAGCCCTTTATTTTCAGTATTTCTAAGCATTTCTAAGCCATGCCTTACTATGATTCTATTTTCCCCTCTTAAAGCCACTATATCAGCTACAGTTCCAAAAGCTACAATAGGAAGATATTTTTCATATTCTATTTCTACATTTTTAGCTTTAGATAAAGCTTGTACCAGTTTAAAAGCAACTCCTACTCCTGCAAGTAATTTAAATGGATACTTACAATCGTCTCGCTTTGGATTAATAACTGCAAATGCATCTGGTAATTGTGACTGACATTCGTGATGGTCAGTTATAATTATGTCCATACCTAAACTATTACAATATTCAACTGGCTGTATTGATGTTATTCCACAATCAACACTAACAATTAAATCTGCTTTAGCTTTATAAATGTTTTCAATAGCATTTATATTTATACCATATCCTTCAGTAAACCTGTTTGGAATATAGTAATTAACATTAGCACCGCATTCTTCTAAAAATAGCTTTAATAATGACGTACTTGTAACACCGTCAACATCATAATCTCCATAAATCCATATATTTTCTTTTTTATCAATTGCATTTATTATTCTATCAACAGTCTTATCCATATCTTTCAATAAATATGGATCGTGCATATTTTCTAGCTTAGGATTTAAAAAACTTCTACATTCTTCTATATCAGTCAAACCTCTATTAACTAATACTGTTGAAACAAGTTTTGTTATACCGAGTTTTCTACTAATATCATCTACAACATTTTTATCATATTTCATATTTTTGATATAAAATTTATTCATATTTTCACCTACAAAAATTACTAAATTCCATAATAATTATAACGCATATTAAACATGTATTCAATTAGATTTTAGTTCTTTACATATTATTCAGTATTTTATTTAGTTTATCCAGATAGTCAGATATGAAAATATTTTGTTGTAACATAAAAAGTTCCCTAAAATAAGAGAACTTTTTATGTGGCTAATTTTTATTATCATCATCTTTTTTTTGTAAAATATCAACGATTTCCATATTTTGTTTCATAGAATCATCTGATATATTTCTTTCTTCTTGTTCGGTTATTTCTGGTTCATTCTTAAATTCTAATTGCTTTTTTAACTCTTCTATTTGTTTTTCGTGTTCTTGTTTAATAACACTAAAATCACTTATTTCTTTTTTTAATCCTCTTATTTTCATTGTCATCTTAAACTGTCGAATAAAACCAAAAATTGCTACTATAATAGCTCCAAAACATGCTGATATTAGTATTATTAAAGCTTGAGACATATTAACCTTTGTAAATAAAATATTTACATCAACGCTTGCTGAATTTTGTAATGCAAAAACTGCAATAAATATAGCAAAAATTAATGAAAAAATAAAACCAATCTGCATACAACCACCTCAATTTTAGTCTTCTACCCTGATTATTCCATATAACTTTGAATAATATGCTGTAAGTTTCTGAATTATAAGATTTCAGTGAATTCGAAGGCATACCGAGTTGGTATATCAAGAATTTAATGGATATTTTATAAACAGAAGGATACAGTATAGTATTTAATTTTCTATGAATAATCTGGGTTTAATAAATAATTCTATTTTTTTTGCATCTTCCCTTCTTTTTAATAAAAAAGGAGTGTTCAAAATGAATGAAAGCAATTTCGTCATTTTGAGACACTCTCTTAAGTTTACTAATTATTTTCGTGAAATTAAAAACTAAGCTCTTTTAGTTCTTTTTTTACCACCATTTTTAAATAAATACCAAACTGGACTTGCAATAAATATTGAAGAATAAGTACCTACAACAACTCCAATGATTAATGGTAATGCAAAATCTTTAACAGCTTCAACTCCAAAGATATATAAAGAAGCTATAGCTAATAAGGTAGTAAATGAAGTATTAATAGATCTAATAATTGTTTGAGATATACTTGTATTAATTATGTCTTCATAGCTTTCTTTCTTCATAATTCTCATATTTTCTCTGATTCTATCAAATACTACTATTGTATCATTTATAGAGTAACCTACTATTGTAAGTATAGCAGCTACAAACGAACTATTTACAGGAACTTTAAATACAGCATAGAAAGCTAAAGCTATACAAACATCATGTATTAAAGCTATAACAGCGGATACACCATATAAAAATTCAAATCTTACAGTAATATATAACAACATACCAACAGTAGCTGCAAATATAGATAAAATAGCTTTTCTTTTAATTTCATCTCCAATAGCTGGACCTATCTTTCTAGCTTGTAATAAGTCATCTTCAGTTAACTCATATTTTTCTTGAAACTTACCGAATACTTCTTGTCTCTTTTTATTATCCAAGTCGACTATAGTCTTTATTATTACTTGACTTTTGTTTTCTCCTGCATGGATAATTTCAGCTTTAGCATCAAATTCATCTGTTATCTCTCTTATTTCACTTACTTCTATTGTTTTTCCCATTTCTATTTGTAAAAGTGTTCCTCCAGTAAAATCTATAGCATAATTAAATCCACTTGTTATAAGCACAACTAATCCTATTATAATTAATAAGCATGATATTGCAAAAAACAAGTTTCTTTTCTTAATTATATTCACTATTCTCCCTCCTATGCTCCATATAACTTGTTATTTTTAGTAATATTTAAACTAATAATTAACTTAAGCAGATATTTTGTAACAAAGACAGCAGTTATCAGCGAAGCAATTATACCTATTACTAATGTTACTGCAAAACCTTTTATTGGACCAGTTCCAAAATAGAATAAAACAATACCTGCAATTAAAGTTGTAATATTAGCATCCATAACAGTTTTTATTGCCCTTTTAAAACCTGCATCCACTGCAGAACGAATTGTCTTGCCCGCTCTTAATTCTTCTTTAATTCTTTCAAATATTACTACATTTGCATCAACAGCCATACCAATTGATAATATTAAACCTGCTATACCAGGTAAAGTCAATGATGCTTTCATTAGTATCATTGAACCTAATACTAATAATATAAATATAGTTAAGGCAATATCAGCTATGAAGCCTGGGATTCTGTACATGATAATCATGAATAAGAATATTCCTATTAGACCAATTCCTGCAGCATAAACACTTTTATCTAACGATTCTAAACCTAAAGTAGGTCCAATAACTGATGATTCCATTTCTTTCATTTCTAATGGTAATGCACCTGCTCTTATTAATGTTGCTAAATTTGATGCTTCGTCCACTGTGAATTTACCAGTTATTTGAGCTTTACCATCTGATATTATCAAACCTCGTTGTAATACTGGAACAGAAATTGGTTTTCCGTCAAGTATAATAGGAATAACTCTCTCCTCATCAGTAGATTTGGTACTTAGTATCTTAGTTAGCTCAGCAAATTTTTTAGCACCATCTTTATCAAATTGTAAATCTACAGCTGGTTTTTTATATTGGTCAAATCCCATTTTAGATTTACGAACATTTTCACCTGTTAAAACCACATTGCCTTGTGGGTCTGTAAATTCTAACTTAGCAGTCTTGCCTATCATATCTAAAGCATCTTGTGTATTTTTTATACCAGGAAGCTCTATTCTAATTCTCTTATCACCTTCTATAACAATAACTGGTTGTGTAACTCCAAGTCCATCAACCCTTTCACTAATTATAGACTTAGCTTCAATCATTTTTTCCTTAAGATCTTCACCAGTTAAATCTGTTTGAGCTTCTAAAACTACGAATACTCCACCCTCTAAATCCAGTCCTAACTTTATATCATCCTTTACTGGAACTAATTCAAATTTGCCAAGATTTAAGCCATAAAAGGAACTATATGTTAACATCCCAACTACAGCTATAATTAAAAGAAATATTACTGCATTTCTTTTGTTCATTTTTTCCTCCTCCTTAATGATTAATAATTCTTAGTAAAAATTACTTTAATATTATTTCTTATGCTTTTGAGCATAAATTACATAATCTTTTGCTGATTCTTTTAACTTACATATTTCATCTTCAGTTAATTCTCTTATAACTCTAGCTGGAGAACCCAAAACTAAAGAACCAGATGGTATTTTTTTACCAGGTGTAACAACACTACCAGCTCCAATTAGTACATTATCTTCTATTTCTGAGCCATCAAGTATTATTGATCCCATACCTACTAAAACATTATTTCCAATTTTACAAGAATGAAGTATAGCTTTATGACCTACTGTGACACAATCTCCAACAACAGTAGGAATTGTATCATTTACATGTATTACACTTCCATCCTGAATATTAGTGTTATTACCTATTTTTATTGCATTTACATCTCCTCTTAATACACAATTATACCATATACTTGTATTTTCTCCTAATTCAACATTTCCTATTACTGCTGCACTATCTGCAATAAAACATGAATTATGATATTGAGGAATTTCTCCATCATATTCAATGAGCATATAACTATTCCTCCTGCAATAAATTAGCATTCACTGATATTGCACATTCAATTCTTTTTCTTTCCATTTCACAACCAACTTTATAAGGCTTGCTTATATCACCATTAGAATAATAAGCATTTGCATGGCAACCACCACTGCAATAGTATCTTGCCCAGCACTGGCTACAATCTTCTTTACTTAAAACATTTACTTTTTTAAAGCTATCTCTTATGTCAGTATTTATTATACCATCATAAACATTTCCCATTCTAAATTTAGTATCTCCAACAAATTGATGACATGGATATAAATCTCCTTCCGGTGTAACAGCCATATATTCAGAGCCAGCACCACATCCAGATAATCTTTTATATATACATGGACCTTGATTTAAATCAATATTAAAATGGAAAAACGAAAAATTATCAGCTTTCTTTTTAATATCTAAATAAAATTTAGATAATTTTTCATATTCTTTTAAAATAGTCTCTAAATGTTCATCTCTTATTGCATAATCATTTTTTAAATCTGTAACTACAGGTTCAATAGAAGTTTTCTTAAAGCCTAAATCATAAAAATGTTTTGCATCCTCACTAAAATCAAGATTTTTAGAAGTAAAGGTACCTCTAACAAAATAATCCTTATCGCCTCTCATTTTAACCATCTCTGCTATATTAGAGATAATTGAATCATAACTTCCTTTATTATTTATTGTTACTCTCATATAATCATTAACTTCTTTTCTACCATCTAAGCTAAGAACTACATTACTCATGTGTTCATTAATGAACTCCATTTTAGGCTTGTCTAATAAAACAGCATTAGTAGTAATAGTAAATCTAAAATTCTTATCATGATCTTTTTCTAGTTCTCTACCGTAATAAACAAGTTCCTTTACTACATCAAAGTTCATTAAAGGCTCACCGCCAAAAAAATCAACTTCTAAATTTCTTCTAGAACCTGAATTTTGCACAAGATAGTCTAGTGCCTTTTTTCCTACTTCTAAAGGCATTAATAATCTTTCTTCTTCATTATAATCTCCTTGTGAAGCAAAACAATACTTACATCTCAAATTACAATCATGTGCTACATGTAAACATAAAGCCTTTACCAAGTTGTTTTTATTATAGTCTAAATCTTCAGGATAATTACTTTCAGAATACAAAATACCCTTGTCTACTAAATATTCAACTTCTGCAATTCCTTCTTCTATAGACTGTCTATTATATTTATTCTCCAATTTAGCTATAATATCCTTTTTATCATACTCTTCAAATAAATCTAATATGTCCCATATTAAATCATCAATTATATGAACAGCACCACTATTAATATCTAATACTATTTTCTTACCATTTTGTTCAAATTTGTGTATCTTTAACATAAGCTTCCTCCTGTATTATAATTCCATTTATCATTTTACAGCAAATTTCATCTATAATCAATACGTAATATTTTTTATAATTTAATACTATACATGTGTATAATTTTAAATTAATTTTACCATGTCCTAATTGAATAGACTACCTAACAGCAGCCACAGCTACGAAAAAAGCAGTGGCTTACCACTACTTTTTACTAGTTCTTATTCTCACAGCTTTGATTTCCAACAGTACAAGATGTTTTACAAGCTGATTGACATGATGTTTGGCATTCTCCACATCCACCATTTTTTGCTGTAGTGTTTAAGTTTTTAGTACTTAAAGTCTTTATATGTTTCATTGAAAAAATCCTCCTCAAACTTTATTTTACTTAAAAATTATAACACAACATATATTCATTATAAAGAGCTATTTTAGATTAATTCCAATAATCCCACTAATTACACCAACAATTAATCCAATAAGGCTTTTAATTAATATGTAACTATCCATAGCAAAAGTCTTGTTATAAAAGCTACTAAAAATAATAATTATAACCATATATAAAATTCCTACTATACCACCATTTAACCAGCCTTTGTTAGTCACCTTCATTGACATACTAATAGAACCTACTAATATCGAAATAATCATAATAACTGTATTAATAGTAGGTATCGTTTCCTCTGATAAACTACTATAAGTTAAAATTAATGCATAAACAATAAAAAAAACAACAGTAATTAAAAAAGATAAAACTAAACTTTTAGTAATCTTCATAATATAACTGTCAGAATTTGATTTTCTCATACATTCACCTCCTACAACCCTTACTCAATATTTATGCATTAATCATTCATTTATTACTAAGTATAAAAAATCTTAATTATTAATTTTTTAACCATACTTCTATTAATCTATTTAATAAACAGTGTTTATGTGTTGTTGATTCTCCATTTGTTGTGCTTTAAATCAGACTGTTTATCTTAATTTATATAAAAAAACGCTGATTTCAAACTATTTTAAGTTGCTAAAATCCTATATTATGCAAAAATACGTCAGACTGAACATTAACAATCTGACGTATTTTTCTCATTCTCTTTTTCAAGGTTTTCTTGTACAGTGTTCATTAAGTCTTCTAGGTAATTTTCCATTGTTTCCTTAGCTTCTTTATGGTCTTCTATTTTTCTATAATTTGGTATTTCTGTATTTATCTTTTTTTAATTCTGGAGCTGATTATTCTACTTCTTTTATTATCTTTTTTGATAGGTGTTTCATTATTCTTTCTGGAACTTTTTTTATTGTATTTGCCTCAGTATGTGTACTATCAATACTTACTGATTTTTCTTTTATTATCCCTTTATTTATGCATTGTATAATTATTTCTTTCATTATGTCATCTATTGATATATCTTTTAATCTTTGTCTCCTGAATTTTGAAAGTAAACTTGCCTCCAGTAATTCTTCTTCTGGATTTATCCCTAAAAACCACATGTATGCTATATTTACGTTTGCTTCTTCTATTACTTGTCTATCTGAAAAATTATGTAAGTATTGCAATATTAATAATTTTATTATCATTTAAGGTTATTTAGCTGTTCTTCCATAATATACACAATAGTTATCCTTAAACAAATCATTGATAAAACTAAAGTCAATCGGCACTATTTACTGCTTCCTCGGTTTTTTTCATAGATTCTTCCATTTTTTTATAAAATAAGGGAAGCTGTTTATGTAAAAGAGTTTTGACGGAATAGCACACAGGCCTGAAAAAATCACCGTCTCCATCTAACTTCAAAGGACAGCCTCCTCCGCAAAGAAGAGAATATATACAATCCCTGCATTCAGGAATTTTTTCTATATTACGGTTACGTATTGAGTTTTCCTTGAACTCAATTAAGGGATGATACTTTCCTATAGTAAAACGATCCTCACCAACACACCCTAAGCATGGATAAATATCGCCATAGGGGTCAAACACCATGCCATCTACGTGGGCGTAGCAATAGGAGTACAAAGGATTTATGTCTCTTCCATACACTAAGTGATCTAGTATTGAATTTTTTTTAGTTATAAAATTGTTTATTCTTTCCCTATCCACGGACGAGTACTTTATATCCGAATGATATATTTCAGTCATTATATCAGATCGTTCATCATAAGAGTCTCCAAGCAGTGTAGTCAATTCAAACGATAAATTGTCCTTATATCCTGAAAATCTGTCAAGAAGCTTTTCTCTTAAATTAATTCCTTCCTCGCAATTGCTTTTGTCAAGGTTCATTCTGATTCGAATATTTATCCCGCTTTCTAAACACTTCTCTACACCATCCATAATTTTTTTGAACGTAGGCTTTCCGTTAGCTAAGACCCTCCTGCTATTGTGAGATTCTTCATCGCCATCTAAAGTGACTAGAACTTGAGAAATATTTACAGACAAAATTAAATCAAGGAATTCTGTCAGATAATACCCATTGGTGAAAATTTGATATGTTTTGTCGGAGGCTTTATTAAAAAGATGTTCCAAAGCGGATCTGTTCTTTGGAAGTAACGGCTCTCCTCCAAAAATACATATATCCTGCACGCCCTCACCCGCAAGCTTTAAAGCGGCATCAATTTGTTCAGGAGTTATGACCTCTTTTTTAAGATTAGCATCACCCTCAAAGCAATAAGGGCATCTGAAGTTGCAGTCATAAGTCATAACAAAGGTGATAGTTCTTTGTTCTTTTTGCCTTTTAACGTGCTCATTGCGCAATACCTTTAAAATTTCATTCTTTTTGGCTATTTCCTCTTCAGTATTATTTACCAGATATCCCCTAGATTGGAGATTGCTCAATAACTCAGCCTCCAAATCATTCTCCGTTATAATCTCTTCACAAGCCTGCCACTTGGACAAAGTTTCGTAAATAGGGGCATCAATTTCGTCCATAGTGCCTGTTAAAGAATTTATCAACAGTTTTTTGTTATCGTGTATGTCTACAAATATCATATGTTTAATTAATTTCATCACTTTCCCTCCCTAAAGCTGATTTTTGTGTTAATGAAGTCCCACGCTTGCCGATAATGTCCAAAGTATATATACCAAATATCAATCATCTCCACCAAGATTATGGCGCACACATAATTTCACAACAAATACATTGCCGCGAACCATAATAATCAAAATGTTTGACAGGATGTTATCTGTGATAAAAAACCCTTCTATCACTGAACACTTTAGATTATTGTGATAGAAGGGTTATGTAGCTTAGCTTTTTTCGAATCAAATATTCAGTAAGAGAGTAATCTAAACCACTTTATTAAGTTTAGTATTCACAACACCACTGATTACCAATTCCTATCATTTGGTTTCCCTCACGCTTAACTATTTTTTGTAATTTCCAACTAGCTTTAACAACTGGCTTCATTTTCATTATATTTTCACCTCCCTGATATGACATTATGTTACATTTATTTTTTATTATACCATGGTATATATATGAATTATACTAAATTATTTATTAAAAGTCAATGTATTTTACATATTTACTAAATGTCTCCTGGTGTTCGAGGAAATTTTGGACTGTATTACATTAATCAGGTACTCGCCGCCCATAAGATCGGTATAACAGCCCTCAAGATTCCAGGTCAGGGTCTGATAGTCGAGTAAATATGAAGAATTTCTCCCTCTTTCTCCTCTACGAACCGTACTTGATAGTTTACCATCATACGGCTCAAGCATTTGATGAGGAGGAAAAGATGAGTAATTACAATAGATTATTAACAATTTAGAGACTAAAACTCGAAAAAATACGTAGTTATTTACCTAATTATCTTGATTTAATATGCAAAGAGGAGGTATCATTAGTAGATTTACTTGAATTAACAGAAAGAAAAGTATTTAAAAACGAGAGAGCTTGAATAACAAATAGGATATTTACCAGTAGATAAACAAGGTGCCAATCTATTCTTTCATAATAGCTAAAAAATATGAAAAGAAATCTACAATTATTACTACAAATCAACCTTTTAGTAAATGGTGACAAATATTCAGTGATTCAATAATAGCTAACGCTATATTGGATAGACTACATCACCATTTTCATATAATAAAGATTTCAGGACATTCTTATAGAATAAAAGATAAATTATCTAAAGAAGACAGTAAAATAAACACAGATTTATTGTCATAAAACTACATTTTGAAATTAATATTTTCTGCATTTGAGTATTGGCATTTACACTTAATTTTGTTTTTACATTTTGTATGTTTTACTTTTTTATGTGTCTTACATTAATCTTTCAATTTGTAACTCCTACTCACTTTGTTCCTAGGAGTAAGCAACTCACTCCAAATCAAAGATTTGGGTTCCCTGCTTAACGCAGAAATTCACCATTATATTATCATTCCAATAAAAAACACTCTAGCTATGTATATACATACAATAACTTAGAGTGTTCAATATACTTACTTTTGTTCGTTTAATCCATTATCAACAACGCTTCCAATGCTCCATTTAGAAACATTGAATTTAACTTTGTCTGCACCTACTTCAATAGCAATTACATCATCCTTAATCTTTGTAACTTTTCCATGAATACCACCTATAGTGATAATATTATCACCAACTTTAATAGCTTCTCTCATTTCTTTAATTTTCTTTTCTCTTTTTTTCTGAGGTCTTATTAAAAGAAAATAGAAAACCACTAAAAGAAGAATAGGTAATATTAATCCTCCCATATTTGCTGGCAAAGATAACCCCTCCTTTCATCATACTTTATATTTATTCAACAAAATAATTGAAAATCCTTTATTATTTTAAATAACCATATTTTTTATAAAATGATTCTTTATATTCTAACAATCTGTCTTCTTTAATAGCAGTCCTAATGTTTTCCATAAGCTTTAATAAAAAGTATAAATTGTGATATGTAGTCAATCTTGAGCCTAGAATTTCTTCACATTTAAACAAATGTCTAATGTATGCTCTACTATAATTTCTACATACATAACAATCGCATTCTGGATCTAAAGGAGAAAAATCTTTTTTATACATAGCATTTTTTATAACTACTTTTCCATGACTAGTCAATGCAGTACCATTTCTTGCTATTCTGGTTGGTAAAACACAATCAGCCATATCTATACCCCTTATAACTGCTTCAAACAAGTAATCTGGACTCCCAACTCCCATTAGATATCTTGGTTTATGCTTAGGCATTAACGGTACAGTGAAATCTAATATTCTATACATAATATCTGCTGGTTCTCCAACACTTAAACCACCAACAGCATAACCTGGAAAATCTAAGTCAATTATTTCCTTTGCACTCTGTTCTCTCAAATCTTCGTACATACCACCCTGTATAATACCAAAAATACCTTGAGTATCTTGCTTTTGGTGAGCTTCTTTGCACCTTTTAGCCCATCTAGTTGTCCTTTCAAGAGACTTCTTTACATAATCTCTATCTGCTGGATATGGTGGACATTCATCAAAAGCCATAGCTATATCAGAACCTAAAGAATTTTGTATCTCGATAGATATTTCAGGACTTATAAAATGCTTTGACCCATCAATATGCGATCTAAATTCTACACCTTCTTCAGTAATTTTTCTCAAATCTCCTAAAGAAAAAACCTGAAATCCACCACTATCTGTAAGTATAGGTTTCTTCCAATTCATAAATTTATGAAGCCCTCCAGCTTCTTCTACTAGCTTATGACCTGGTCTTAAATATAAATGATAAGTATTACCAAGTATTATTTGTGCTCCTATTTTTTCAAGCTCTTCAGGTGTCATAGTTTTTACTGTAGCTTTAGTCCCTACTGGCATAAAAATAGGTGTCTCAATAACTCCATGCGGAGTATGTAATTTACCAAGTCTAGCTTTAGTTTGACTACATTCTTTAATCAATTCATATTTTATAGGCATTTATGTTTCCTCCTACTGTCTGTATTTTTTACTTCTAGCCATTATATGCATATCTTAACTCATTTATTGGATTAACATAGCATCTCCAAAACTAAAAAATCTATATTTTTCACTTACTGCAACTTTATAAGCATTTAATACATTTTCTCTAGATGAAAAAGCACTAATTAACATAATTAATGTTGATTCAGGCAGATGAAAATTTGTTATAAGTGAGTCAATCACCTTAAATTTATAACCAGGATAAATAAATATATCTGTCCATCCACTTTTTGCCTCTACTAAACCTTCGTCATTACATATAGATTCTAAAGTTCTTGTAGATGTAGTTCCAACAGCAATAATTTTTTTGCCTTCTGCTTTAGTTTTATTTATCAAATCAGCTGTTTTTTTGTCAACTTCATAATATTCATTGTGCATTTTATGATCACTTAAATCATCCACTTTTACTGGTCTAAAAGTTCCCAAACCAACATGAAGTGTAACATAAGCTATATTTATACCCTTTTCTTTAATTTCATTTATAAGTTCCTGAGTAAAATGTAAGCCTGCTGTTGGTGCAGCAGCAGAACCTTCTTTTTTGGAATAAACTGTTTGGTATCTTTCTTTATCTTCTAATTTTTCTTTTATGTATGGTGGCAAAGGCATTTCACCCAAAGCGTCTAATATCTCTTCAAATATACCATCATATATAAACTCTATTATTCTTATTCCTCCATCTTTAATGTCTAATACAACAGCTTCTAACACCCCATTGCCAAAGACAATTGTATCTCCTACCTTAGCCTTTTTACCGGGTTTTACTAATGTTTCCCATTTATCTCCTTCTATTCTTGTTAACAATAAAAATTCAACCACTCCACCAGTATTTTTTCTTTTACCAAATATTCTTGCAGGTATTACCCTTGTATTATTTAAAACTAAGCAATCTCCTTCGTTTAAATATTCTATGATATTCTCAAAATGTCTATGTTTTATATCTCCATTTTCTTTGTCCAATACCATTAATTTCGACTTTTCTCTTTGTTTCAAAGGAACTTGTGCAATCAGTTCTTGTGGTAAATTATAATAAAAGTCTGTCCTTTTCAATGTCATCATCCTTTACTCGTGTTCTATAGTTATATCTGTATAATAATGCGATAATATCTCTTTATAAGAATAACCTTGTTCAGCCATAGTTTTAGAGCCCCATTGACTCATTCCTAAGCCATGACCCCATCCTCTGCCTAAAATTGTATATTCGTTAGCATCATTTGGTATTGCTTTAATTTGCTCTCCATCCATAACATAATATTTTTTGTTATTTTTTTTAGATTTACTTTTTTTATCTTCACTTAAAATACTCATATTATTAATTCTTGATTTCTCAATTTCATTAGTATCTGGATTAAATACACAAACATCTGCATCACTGTATATATCAAACCAATTACTTTTAAGTCTTCTAGTTCCAAATACTAATCTTGCTTTTCCTTTATTAAAAACTATACTATCTTTTGTTCCTTGTATCAAAAGCTGTAATACTCTTCCATATTCTGATGTCTCTAAAATTTCAATATTCTCTACTGAACCAATATCATATTCGTTCTCTTTTAATATCTGATCTATTTCTTCTTTTTTTAATATCAACTCCCAAGAATCATTTGGAGAACCTAATGAAAAATAGTCTTCTATACCTCTTAAGTATCCTACATAATTTTCCCAGATATTTTCACTATTCTCTGTGTGCCCTCCACTTGTAGAGTGATAATATGTTGGAACAATTTTGCCTTTATATTTTACAACAATATTTTTTGTTTCATCAACAGCTTTATTTATTATTGTTTTTTCTAAGCCATATCCTTCATATGCCTGATTATTTTGAGTATCATCTAAGTCATATCCCGAATATGTATTTTTGCCCATATAAATTATTGCATAATTTCTAGCTGCAACCGCTTGGGCTTTAATACTCTCAATAGGCCATGTACTTGAAATTTCTTTTGCTACTACTCCATATAAATATTCATTTAACTTTATATAGTTAATTGGAATCAGTTCGCCATCATTATAAGTAAATGTAATGTATCCTCTATATTTTTTATCATCAACATTGACTAAAGGAATATCACTTTTTTCTTTGCTATAAATAAATAAATTTTGATCTAAATTAAAAGCAAGTAGTATTTCTTCTTGATCAATAAACAATACTCTAAATTTGTCATTGTTAATAACATTTAAACTCTTATTAAGATACTTCAATTTTGATTTATATTTATTAGCCTCATTAACACTTCTAAATTGTCCACACCATACTTTAAATTCTCCATCATATGCAGGATATAAATTTACACCATTTTTTTTATTCTTCTTTATGTAATTTTGTGCCTCTTCATATGATTTGAATTCTTTTTTTATCTCTAAATGAATTGGACCACAGTCAGCATTTTCAGTATTTTCAGTTATTCTTATATGTTTCCCATCATTATAATTATAATATTCATCAAATTGTATATAAAAATCATTATTGCTAAAATTATCTATTACAGCAGCAAAAGAATCTTCATCATTTAAATAACAAATTTCAAATAAATCTTTACCTTTTAAGCTTATATAATTATTTACATTTGAAGCCCTTTTTAGTCCAACTCTAATATAATGATCTTCTTCGTTTTTACAATATCCATAGTTGTTATTGTAAATTAGAAATACAAATAACCAAACCATACAAGCAAAAATAAATCTTTTTTTCAAATCAACCTCTCCTTATGTAAGTTATCCCTAATTATTTATTTAACTGTGAATAATCAGGTTAATTATCTATGAACAATCTGTGGTTAACTATCTTTTATATTGAAATGCTTATATCCCTTCTGTGTTATAACTCTTCCTCTTGGAGTTCTACTGATAAATCCAATTTGCAATAAATATGGTTCATAAACATCTTCTATTGTGTTTTTTTCTTCTCCTATAGATGCTGCAAGAGTATCTAACCCTACAGGTCCTCCTCCAAAGTTGTTTATTATAGTTATTATGAGTTTTCTATCTATATTATCTAAACCAAGTGAATCAATTTCAAGCATCTTTAAAGCACTATCAGCCACTTTTTCGTCTATAAAGCCATTTTCTACAACCTGAGCATAGTCTCTTACTCTTTTCAAAATTCTATTAGCGATCCTCGGCGTACCTCTAGATCTTCTTGCTATTTCATAAGCACCTGTTTCATTTATATTAATTCCAAGAATGTTTGCTGACCTTACTACTATTTTTTGCAAATCTTTTACATCATAATAATTAAGCTTGCATATAACTCCAAATCTATCTCTTAAAGGTGATGTTAATAGACCTGCTCTAGTTGTAGCTCCAATTAAAGTAAATCTACTTAAATCTAATCTGATAGATCTTGCACTTGGCCCTTTACCAATAACTATATCTAACACATAGTCCTCCATAGCAGGATACAAAATCTCTTCCACGCTTCTATTAAGTCTATGGATCTCATCAATAAACAATACATCATTGTCTCCTAGATTCGTTAATATAGCAGCTAAATCACCTGGTCTTTCAATAGCTGGACCTGACGTTATTCTCAAATTAACTCCCATTTCATTAGAAATAATGTTAGCTAGTGTTGTTTTACCAAGACCCGGTGGTCCATATAATAAAACATGGTCTAAGGGTTCTTTTCTAGCCTTTGCTGCTTTTATAAAAATGTTCAACATTTCTTTAACTTTATCTTGTCCAGTATAATCACTCAAATATTTGGGTCTTAAAGTAGTTTCGATATCATAATCTTCAGCTTTGAATCCACTGGTTATTATTCTGTCTTCATTTTCCATACATTTACCCCTTTATCTTTTAGCTAATTCTTTTAAAGCTAATTTTATTAAGTCTTCTGTTTTATCAGATTTACAATCTATTTTCTTTAGTGCTGAACTAATCTCCATCTTTGAATAACCTAAGGCCTGCAAAGCAAATAGTGCTTCATCAACATTATTGTCTATAGTAGTTGACTCGTTGTTACTTATAAGTATATTATCATCAATTTTATCTTTTAATTCAAGTATTATTCTTTTTGCAGTCTTACTGCCAACTCCAGAAGCTTTAGATAAAGGCTTAGCATCATCCATTAAAATAGCTCTTTTAAGCTCCTCAGGTGAAAGCTCTGACAATAATGATAGTCCTACTTTAGGTCCAACCTTTGACACAGACAAAAGTAATTTATATAAATTCAGTTCATTTAGTGTATTAAACCCATATAAACTCATTTCATCATCTCTTACATGTAAATGAGTATATATTTTGGTTTCAGCGCCTAAAGAAAGCCTATCCAATGTATTCTTTGAAGACATTATAAGATAACCTATACCATTATTATTTAAAACTATGTACTTTTCACCGATTTCATCAACTATTCCCATAATATATCTATACATAAAAAACTCCTCACTATCTCATTTTGAACATATCTTTAAAATTTGAAGAATGAATATGACTTATTGCAACCGCAAGTGCATCTGCAGCATCATCAGGTTTTGGTATTTCTTTTAAATTCAACAGTATTTTAACCATATTTTGTACTTGTTTTTTGGTTGCTCTACCGTAACCAACTACTCCTTGTTTAATCTGCAAAGGTGTATACTCATATATATCTATTCCATTATTTACTGCTCCCAATACCAAAACACCTCTTGCTTGTCCTACAGTTATAGCTGTTTTTACGTTCTTATTAAAAAAAAGTTCTTCTATTGCAACAGCATCCGGTTTAAATCTTTCTATTAACACTATTAAACTATCATATACGCTCTTTAATCTATCAGGAAAACTCATACCAGCTGGTGTTGTCAAAACTCCAAAATCCAAAACTTTAAATTTACTATTTTCATATTTAATTACACCATATCCTACGATTGCTATACCAGGGTCAATACCTAAAACAATCAATTTACAAACTCTCCTTTTATATAACTCAGATAATTCATAAAATAACTATAAACTATGAACAATCAGAGTTATATTAATGTTTATACAAACATATATTCGATATATTCAGCTATAATCCTTTAATTTTAAAAATAATATTAATCTACGTCAACAAAAGAAGTGCTTTGATAAGCTTTGCTTTGTTTATAAATCAAAATGAATATAATTTCCTATAGATTAGAAAAAGATCTTCGTTTTTGCCAAGAAGATCTTCTTATTGCATTTGGCTTATTATAGGAATAATAAATCGACTTAAAAAGGATAGAATTTTGTTCTCTACTTAACTAGAGAAATTTTCTAGAACTTCAACCATTTCTTCTTTACTATCTACGGTTATTCCTTCCTTGAGTTTTCTTTGATCTATTTCATTTAAGAGTTTTACTGAATGATTAACAATCTTAAATAATACTTTCTTTCCGTCTTTTCCAATTTTATAAACAGCTATTTTATCATTTTCTACACCTATGATGTAATGATTAGGGCAAAGGTGATGTTTTTTTATGCTCATTACAATTTTATTACTTGAAAAACTAATTAACTCCCATTGAGGACAATTTATAGTTATATACCTCATAAACTTTTCTTCATTCATACCAATTATGTCGCCAGTTGGTTTTTTAACTTCAGTAATTGTATGATTACACTTAGTATAGTAATATACATATTCTAGTAAAGTACTTGGTGTAATTTTTTCTTCATGTTTAATAACTTTTTCATCTTCAACCTTCTGCACATCAATACCATTTTTTTCATGAGCAATGTTATTATTATCATCACTTATGTCTTTACCTTTGTTATAACCATATACAAAACCAACTAATATAAACAACATATACAAAACAACTACACTCATTTTCTTATAGTTTTTCATAAATATCCCTCCACATGCTTCTAGAAAGATATTTTTCCCAAATTCTATAATATTATTCAATTCATAGTTGTTTTAACCATTTTTATATGTATCTTTTTAATACTCTATCATTTACACCAAACCAATATGCTTCTTTGTATATATTTTTTAGATTTTTCATAATCATAGAATATAGATTTTTATATATTATATTTATATCTTCTTCTTTTAAATTGTATTTTTCTTCTACTATATCATAAGATTCTAAACATAGCTTTAACTGTTCATTAACATGATTATTAAGATTATAAAGTTTTTTCTTGATGACTTTATTTACAAAAATGTGCATCATTTCGACTAATTTAGAATCCTTCTTTGCATTATAATCTATTTCTCTCTTAATTTGTTTTTTAATTTGTTTTATATTATAATTTTGACTAACATGAAATAAATATTTTGACGAATATAGCTCGTCCATTGTTCTAGTATTTAAAGCCTTTTTTTCCAAAACATTTACCCATTTTATATCATTATAACCTTTTTTATATCCTTCTATGTAGAAGCATAACTCAATTCTATTAACATCTTCATGAATAATAAAGCTAATATAATTAGCAATATTTTTAACATTTTCAATATTTTTATTTTTTAGGAATCTCATTATCTGTGTCCTAATCTTTTTCATACCTAAATATTTAGGATATATATTACTCATGTTTTCTTCTAAATCGTAAAGAGATAATAAAATAAATATTGAATTTATATCAGAATTATACAAAAACTTTTCAGTTAGCCCTTGATATAAATCTATTTTTTCATCAATTAAAGGTAACACAGAAATCTCTCCTTCAAAATAATTTCATCTTAAATGTACAAAATATGTATATTTTCTACATGAATTTTCAAAACAATTATTTTAAAATAATGCCTCTTTATATCATTCTATGTAAAAATATATATTCCTGCTTTTCATTAATATGTAAATGAATTTATTTATAAACAAATTTATCTATTATTAATACTTATGCTATTATTTATTATTATATACCATTTACATATGAGTCTTTAATCCCAAAAATCAAAGAACATGCATTTCATATTATAACAAAATGCATGCTCAAGTATCAATACTATTTTACAATTTTATAATTTATTTTTTAACTTCAATTAATTTTTTTGAAGGATCCTTACCAAATACCAAAACTATTGCAATAATTCCTACAATACCAAGTAGAAGTGTTATCCAAACTGGTACGTTAAATAAACCAACTAATAAATATCCCAAAATAGCTAAAGCAGCTCCTACTAAAGAATATGGTGCCTGAGTTTTAACATGGTCTAGATGGTCAGATGCTGAAGCCATTGAGGACATAATTGTAGTATCTGATATAGGAGAACAGTGATCTCCAAATATAGAACCAGATAAAACAGCACTTAACGTTGCTATAACTAGTGGCGAACTAGCTGGATCTCCAGTAATAAATGCATTCGCTAATGGTACAGCTAAAGGAACAACTATTGCCATAGTACCCCATGATGTACCTGTTGAAAAAGCAACCAAACATGAAATAATAAATACTACTATAGGTATAACTCCACCATGTAATAAACCTTTTGTAGCATCTACCAAATAATCAGCTGTTCCAACATCACTTGTTACTGACCCTAACGACCAAGCTAAAACAAGTATAATACCTGTTATAACTAACGATTTAGCACCATCTACCCAAGAATCAAATACTTGGCCAAGTGATAATATTTTTTGAGAAACAGCCAATATACCAGCTACTATACTACCAACAACAGCGCCCCATATTAAAACAACACTAGCGTCTGCATTTCCGAAACATGTTCTTATTCCTTCCCATGTAAAAGGATCTGTTCCTGCTTCACTAAATGTATAACCGTTATACCACAAGCCAATAAAAGAAACCAAAACCAAAGTTATTATTGGTAATATAGCATTCCTAGCTTTAAGTTTAGTACCTTCTTTTATTTCCATTTTAGTTATTTCATCACTTGCCATTGGTTTAGCATTATCTGCTAAAAGCTTACCTTCTAACACTGATCTTCTTTCAGCTTTAAGCATAGGTCCAAAATCTTTACCAGTTCCACCAATAGTAAATACTAAAGCTAAAGCAAAAATATTATAGAATGTGTATGGTATAGTTCTTAAAAATATACCATATATATTAGCCTCTACGCCTAAATCTATAAATACGTCTTTTATTATACCTATTTCATAACCTACCCAAGTTGAAATCAATGCCATACCAACAACAGGAGCTGCTGTGGAGTCTACTATATAGGCTAATTTTTCTCTAGATACTTTTAACTTATCAGTTAATGGTCTCATTGTTGGACCAACTATCAAAGTATTAGCATAATCATCAAAAAATACTAATACTCCGAGTAAAGAAGTAATTACTTGAGCACTTCTACGAGTCTTGGCTTTTTTAGATAATGATTCAGCAACAGCTTTCATACCACCCATTTTGCCAATTATACCAACCATACCACCAATAGTTAAAGTAAATATAATAATTGCGGCATTCCAAGCGTCTGCTAAAGAACCAACCATATAATGATCTAATGCTCTTAAAAATCCCAAACCAGGATTCCCATTATTCATCATTATAGCTCCAGCAAAAATACCTAAAAATAAAGATAATATAACTTGTTTTGTTAAAAATGCTAATACGATTGCTAGTACAGGTGGGATTATAGATAAGATGCCAAAATAAGGCTTAGTAGCTTCTTCACTATCAGCCAAAGCTGGCAAAGCTAAACATAAAACTAAAGCTACTACAATAAACATGCTTATAACTCTTAACTTTTTCAAACAAATACCCCCTTTTTAGTAGTTACATTCAATGCACTAATAATTCAATACATTAAATGAATCAAGTCTTATGACAAAGACTTTTTTAATCTATGATAAGAAATTACATTACTATAATTCCATATAGATTACAAAATTTTAATAAATAACGAGTAATTGTTTCATTATTGTAATATTCAATAAATATTTTGAAATTCCTTTATTTTTTGTTTATTTATTACATGCATTATTTGACGCATTATGTATTTATTGTTATTTATCTTTCTATTAACTTAACAAGTTGTTTATATTTAAAATAAATTTGTATCACTTAAATTTCTTTTCTTATTTTTATATTATTATTTTTAACTAATAAATATTAATAATGATTATATATTTATTGAATTGAAAACATATTTTATGGATTAAACCATTATATTACTTAATAATTTTTTTATATTTTGAAAAAATAATATTAATCGAATAGTATTTAAAAATGTACTTTAGGGAGTGAAAAAATGAGTGTAAATGAAAAGTTTTATAAAAAAGTGCCAATGACAACAGAAGGAAACAAACTAGCTGCTTGGGCAGATATAGAAAAAACTGAACCAGAATCAAGAGTTCCTATCCCTAGTGAGCTATGTGTAGAAGAAGCAAAACATTGGGTAGATAATGTTCAGAAGTAAAATCCTTATTGAATTTAATTGCCTAGATAGCTAGTATTAATTAATTATGAATAAGCAATTTTATTAATATTGTTTTCTAAAAAAAGTAGACACAGAATATATCCTGTATCTACTTTTACTTTTTTCTTAATTTCTTTATTTATTATTGTGCAGGAATCAAAAGTTTTTGACCGGTAAATATCAAGTTTGGATTTTCTAACTTATTATATTCCGCTATTTTTTGCCATGTGAATCCAAATTTTTTAGCAATTCTCCATAACACATCACCTTTTACTACTTCATAAGTAGTAATATCAACTTCAATAGTATTTGTCTCTTCATAAACCTGAACCCTACCATCAACTTTTGCATCTTCTGTACCATATTTTTGTATATGCTCTATTAATATTTCATCAAGACCTGGATACTCGCCTAAAGTTTGGCCATCAGCTAGCATTTCATATCCATCTCCACCTGCTGCCAAAAAGTCATTAGTAGCTAATTTATAAGTTTTGTTTGGGTCTATTAGCTCATTACCAACTTTAACTTCAACTAATCTATCCCCAGCTTGCTTAGATGGATCAAACTTAAATGTCATACCTGCTACATGAGGAAATGCTCCTTTTGTTTCAGGATATGAATCTATTCCATGCTCTATTGCAGCCACAATATCTGCTCCTGTTACATTCTTAGCAACAACATAATTTCCAAATGGTAAAACAGTAATAACATCACCCTTTGTAATATCACCTATTTCTATAGATGCTCTAATACCACCACCATTTGTAAAAGCAATGTCTGCATCAGTTACTTTTAACATAGCTGAAGTTATAAGATTACCTAGATTAGTTTCTTTTGTCCTAACATCTGCTCTTTCTCCATCCAAATGAATTTCTGTCTTACCCACTACAGCAGAAGTTATTTCACCATTTTTTTGTTTAATATCAGAAACAACGGAAATTACATCTTCTTCTTCATCTAAATCAGCAGCTTCTTCTTTAGTTAATAATGAAGCATTTATAGAACTTATTTTGCCATCTTCATATGTCAAATTTACTATTCCCAAGTTTTTATCATACTCACCAGCTTGCACTATAAGAGTATCATTAACTTTTTTGCCTTCTGGTAAAGTTGTATGACTATGACCATCAACCATAATGTCTATTCCTTTTACTGCCTCAGCTACTTTTTCGCTTGTAATAGAACTACTTTCATCTAATCCAAGGTGTGCTAACGCTATAATAATATCTGTCTTATCATTTAACTCTGCAACCATTTCACCAGCAGCTACTATAGGGTCATTAAATTTTAGCCCTTTAACGTTATTTGGATGAGTCATAAATACAGTATCAGGAGTAGCTAAACCAAAAATACCTACTTTCAATCCACCAATTTCTTTAATAATATATGGTTTTAAGAATTCAGTCCCGTCATCCTTGACAACGTTTGCAGCAAGAATTGGAAAATTAGTCATACCTTCTAATTCTAATAATCTTTCCTGCCCATAGTTATAATCATGGTTACCAGTAACCATTGCATCATAACCTATAGTATTCATTATTTTTACTATACTTTCCCCTTTTACTAATGTTGCAATAGTTTGACCATGAAAAGTATCTCCTGCATCTAAAACTAAGACATTTTCATTAGTTTCTCTTATTTGCTTAATTTTAGTTGCAATCTTAGCAAAACCCATACCTGCATATTTATCTGCTTCAACTCTAGCATGTGTATCATTAGTATGAACTATAGTTAATGCTATGCTGTCAGTAGCTGTTACTTTAACCTTCTTTTCATTAGCAAATGCAATACTAGAAAATAATGCCGTAAAAATTAGCATAAAAACAAGTATAAAACTAAGCTTCTTAAATTTACCCATAAACTATTCCTCCTTTTGAATTTATATCCTGTACATAATTATATATACTTCATTATTTTGGATATACCTTCTATTTTGAAGAAATATTTATATGATATTTACATTTTGTAATAAATTGATGTTATTATAACATAAACTAAGTGACTATTTCTTTTTGCTACGTTTCTATTAACACTTATACTTCAATTTCACTAATCTTGATATTATTGCTGTGCTTTTAATTCCCTGTTATAGAAATAAAAAACGATTAAAGCAGGAATATGAAACTTAATGTAGAATATCACAACATTAGGAAAAGAAAGAGGGACAGTCATACCTAAAAAAAACACAAGGAGGACATGACAATGAAGAAATATTTGAAAGGGGTACTTACAGGAATAGTAATAACTTTATTATTAGGAAGCTCTTTAGGCTTTGCACAAGGCGTAAAGCAAACAATTGAAGTTTTATTTAATTCAATCAATTTAGAAGTTAATAAACAAAAAATTACATGTGACAATATTTTATATAATGGAACTACATATGTACCAATAAGAAAAGTTGCAGAAATTTTAGGCAAAAAAGTTGAATGGAATGGAGAAACTAATACTGCCAGCATTAACGATATACAATTGAATAATCTAGATAACAAAAACGATAATATGAGTAAAATAGATAATATTGAGAATTATTATGCTATAAATGAGAAAAACTTCAACAAAATTTTCCTTGTAAATCTAATTAATAAAGACTTAGGTAAGTTAAAAGATTATGTTGACGTACTTGGTGAAAATTGTGAAGAATACGTAAATAAATCTACACATAATAATAATTTAGAATATATCGTTTTGAAAGGTAATGAGTTTTATAATAGTGGAAGATTTCATAAAATAGATGGTTTAACAAGGGGTACTTTTGTTTATGACATAGAAGGTGTTGATTATAAACCATTATATGAATATTTTAAGAAGATTATAAAAAAAATATATGGAACACCAAATGTAAAAGATGAAAAACAAGTTTTCTCCGAAAACAAATACTTGTATGTAACTTTTTGGAATAATATAACTTTACAATATTCTAAATTTGATAATTCTACTAGCGAGATTAGATTATTCATTTTACCTTCTGATGAAAACATTGAAAATGAAGAGAGTAAAGAGAATGAAGAAGTATCAAATAAAAGCAATTTAATAAATGTAACATTAAAAAGAAAAATTAAAGGTAGTAAAGATTTAAAAGAATACTTAGAAGAATATTACTCTAAATTATATACTCCTACTGGAAAATGGATTTTTACATTTGATATTAGTGAAAATGATTCAGAACTTTTTCCGTATGATTATTTAATTCGAATAGATTGGTATAATTCAGATGATGTACTTCCTTATGATTTAGAATACTCTATAAAAATTAGTGAAGACGATAAGGAAAAAACAAAAGAATTACTAACGCAGTTCCAAAAAGAAATTGCAAGTGTTTCTATGCAAGCACTACCAAACAAAAAATTAATAGGAGAATTTTATTCAGATTTTTATAAATATCCTAACATTAAAGTAGGTTATAATAGCATAAATTTTTTAAAGTGGTACAACTATAATAATACTCATTCTAATTATAATAGTGCTGAAATAACAAAATTTCATTGGGAAAATAATGATATTAATTATGATTTTTTAAGAGAATCAGATGATTCAATATCAATTGAAGAAAACAATAATGAACAAGAAAAAAATATTCATAAAAGCGATTGGGAAAAATCTCCTTCTGAGACAACAGGACATGACTGGATAGATTTAACTGTCAAACAAAAAGAACAACTAATTGAAGATGCTATAGATGAATTGCAAAATAAAGGATATACTATAAAAAAAGACATAGATTGGTTTTATAATGAAGTTGAAAATTTATATAATGAAGACAAATCCAGGAGAACACTAAACGTCACAGCTATCGTATCAATTAAAAGTTTAGTTTATAAAGATTAATTATATTAATTACAAATTATCTAACTTTTATATTTACACTATAGAAAACTTTTTATTTAAGATTATAGGCTTTAGCAATTCTAAAAGTCTTCAAAGCCTATAATCTTTACTATAATAGTGCAAAAACGCTAAAATAATTTAACATTTGAATAAAATAAAAAAACATTTATGATAAATCTTTGTTATAATTGAATTCCCACAAACAATTAAATCAAGGAGTTATGCATAAATATTTCAGAAGTCAATTATATCAAAAAAATTATCATTAGACAATTTTTAAAACAACTAAACAGCTCTGAAAAGTAAAATTTATTAAACTACTCTGTTTTAATCAAATCTTGCTCTTGTGGATAATTTTTTACAATTTCAAAAAAGTTATCCACACCCTATAGGTAGATTTCTCCCTATATAATTTTCTATGATTTTTTTGCAGTTTTTTTATATTTCTACTTTTCATACATCACATCCTTTGATATACTTTATATATCAAGAAATGCTAATTTGTGTGCGTTTCTCGATATATAATATATCTTCCGTTTTTAAGAGAATGCCTCTAAGCAGTCTAACAAATCAGAAGATATATTTTTTAATGTCCTTTTTAATATTTTCAATATTTTACATCCTACCGTATACAGTTGTAATATAATATCTGCTATTTGAATTAACAAGTAGTGATTTTTCATCGCATTATAATTCAAGCTATTTGCATGGGTTATTTCATATCTATGATTCTTTTGAATATTAAATCCTTCATTCTCTATCCCTTTACTGTTTTCTAAATCAGCAACTTTTGTTTCTAAATTGCCTATTTTATCTGCATTGGTTTTTACTGCCATTGAACTAGCAGATGTATTAGAATCATTTAAATCTACAGCATCAGATATAGGTCTATTGACTTCAGCACCTTCTTGTATACCGCTAAGTTTACCACATGCATCTTCAATTCCCTGCTCTATCCTATTTAAATCCTTCTCTGTGACAATATCATCTCTCTGCCAGTTTGTTTTGCTATTGTATTCCATTATTCTCCCACCTTTCTTTATTTTTTTAGATGGTCTAAAATTAATGAAATTACATAAATGTCTTGTATAACTTCAACACAAAAAACCTTGAGCCATATTTCCCTCGAAGGCTTACCCTAACTACTAAAAAATGTTTAAACTCTTATTTTAAAAATAGAACTTTATTATTTTGCATAAAAAATAGACCTCCCTTATTATTCAATAAATAAAGAAAATCTATTAGTGTTTAAACTTATAACAATTTTAGTTTTTTACAATAACCTTCAAACTCAATTTTACGAACATAAATCCTCTATTCTAAGTTTGTCCGCTACCATTGCTATAAATGTTGAAATTTCAACGTCTATTCCATATCCCAGTTATGATAAACCTCTTGTACATCATCATTATCCTCTAGCATATCAATAAGCTTATTCATTGCTTTTATATCTGATTCTGAATCTAATGTACTTGTATTTTGTGGTAACATTGCTAACTCTGCTGTTGAGAATGTGTACCCTTCTTTTTCTAAAGCTTCTTTAACTGTTTTAAAATCTTCTGGCATGCATGTAATTTCAAAACAATTTTCATCTGCTTCAAAATCTTCTGCACCTGCTTCTAATGCACTCATCATTACTGTTTCTTCGTCTAACCCTTCTTCTTTGTCAATTATCAGAAGTCCTTTTCTGTCAAACATAAAAGAAACGCAGCCTGTTGCTCCTAAGTTTCCACTGTTTTTGCTGAAAGAATGTCTTACATCTGATGCTGTTCTATTTTTATTGTCAGTTAAACATTTTACCAGAACAGCAATACCTGCTGGTCCATATCCTTCATATACAATTTCTTCGTAGTTTTGACCATCTGTATCTCCCAAACCTTTTTTTATCGCTCTTTCTATATTGTCATTAGGCATATTATCAGCTTTTGCTTTTTCTATAGCACTTTTTAAACTAAAATTATATTCAGGGTCAGCTCCACCCTCTCTAACAGCAACAGAAATCATACGTCCAAGCTTTGTGAATATTTTACCTTTCATTGCATCTTGTCTACCTTTTCTATGCTTTATATTTGCCCACTTTGAATGTCCTGACATAAATTATCTCCTCCTAAATTACTTGTAAACATTAATTATCAAAATATTTAAAATACTACTTCTTATCATATAAGATGATTGATGTAATATATTTTACCATAATAATAGATAAATTGAAACTCCTACTCATATAATTATTCCTAGGAGTAAGCGGAGTTGTGCCTTATTTTATTGCTATAATATGAAATTTCTACTCATTTTCATTCCACAAGAAATCGTAGATTTTGGTTCTGTATTTAAATGTAACTCCTACTCACTTCGTTCCTAGGAGTAAGTGATTCACTCCAAATCATAGATTTGGGTTCTCTACTCATGAGTAAATCATAGATTTTAGTTCCTGCTTTCTTAATCTTTACCTTACATAATTTTACTATATTCTGTTTTAAATATCTATTATTTTTATTTGTCTTATTTTAATCTTTCAATCTGTAACTCCTACTCACTTCGTTCCTAGGAGTAAGCGGAGTTGTACCTCCTATTCCTTATAATTCATAGGAGTAAGCGACTCACATAAAATCGTAGATTTTAGTTCCCTGCTCAAAATCATAGATTTGGGTTCTCTGCTTTCTTAATCTTTGTCTTACATAATTTTTATATATTCTATTTTAAATATCTAGTATTTTTATTTGTCTTATGTTAATCTTCAATCTGTAACTCCTACTCACTTCGTTCCTAGGAGTAAGCGGAGTTGTACCTCCTATTCATTATAATTCATAGGAGTAAGCGACTCACATAAAATCGTAGATTTTAGTTCCCTGCTCAAAATCATAGATTTGGGTTCTCTGCTTTCTTAATCTTTGTCTTACATAATTTTTATATATTCTATTTTAAATATCTAGTATTTTTATTTGTCTTATGTTAATCTTCAATCTGTAACTCCTACTCACCTCGTTCCTAGGAGTAAGCGGAGTTGTACCTCCTATTCAATATAATTCATAGGAGTAAGCGACTCACATAAAATCGTAGATTTTAGTTCCCTGCTCAAAATCATAGATTTGGGTTCTCTGCTTAAAGGCGAATGAATTATTTATCATTCGCCTTAATAATTAAATTTGTTTGTTTTTAGCTAATATTCTTCTTCTCCAAGCGTGTAACCCTAATGATATACCTATTACTCCATATACAACAAATACTCTAAAATATTCCCCTATCTGTGCATCTCCAAAAACATTTTTACCCGCTTGTGGAGACACTATAAATAAAATATGGAATAAAGCAGTTCCAAGTAATGCTTGCCCTATAGTAGCTTTTGATACCGATGCACCACCTATTAACAAAGCTGCTATTGAAAACATTCCTATCTGTTCGTGGCTGCCATAAGTATTTAGCGTCCCAATATTTTGCAAGAAAATTATCTGACCAAAAGCAGCTAATAACGTTGAAATAGTTATTGCTAATATCCTTGTCTTATTTACATTAATACCTGAAACCTTAGCAATATGCATGTCTTGCCCAACAGTTCTAAAATCCTGACCAATCTTTGTTTTTACTATTAGTAAATTAAAAATACATAAGCATATAATTATTATAAATGTAAATACTGGCATTTTCACCTTACTAAGTGCACTGCCTTGTATAATGCTGTATATACTAACAGAGCTAATACTAAAACATAATATCATGGATATTATTAATTTATTTAACCTAATTCTTTTATCATAATTATCTTTCCTTATGAATACAAAGAGTGCAAACGTGGCTCCAACTATAGCTACAATAACATAATTTATTATACTGCCATTTGCAAAAACACCTATCAATATAGGTATTATAATGCTACTAATCGTAAATACTTTGCTTTCAAATAAAATATATATTAGGTAAATAGCATATATCCAAAGTACAATTACTAACTCTACTATTAATATTCCCTTTGTTATGAAAAGTATCAACATTACAATAGGAATTATAAGGCTTATCAATGACATCTTCAGCATACTTTTTTTATCTTTTGAGTAATATTTTTTAACACTATATAATATCCCAATAAATGCTAATATTATCAATGCGTTAAATAAAGGATATTTCAATATCCCATCTAAGGCATATTTTATACCCGTAGGCTTAACTCCACCTGATAAGTCTACTGAATTTCTTATTCCTATACCTCCATCTAACACCATCATAGGATTCTTCATAGGTATTACTGTTCCTATCATATATAAAAATATTAACTGATATATACCATTAGCAAAAAATCCAACAATCATACTAGCTATCATTTCTTGTCCTCTAGTCTTATTTAATAGTCTACCTGTAAGATTTCCTGCTATTAAAGCTATAGGTGTTGCAATAACAACGCATAACATTAATCCTTGAATACCCGTTACTCCCCAGTGAGTAACAGCTATTATTGCCATTTGTCCTGCCATAGCCCCTACAACAATACTAAAATTTAACCCCATGCCAGCCAATACAGGAATTATCAAAGCTAATACTAAAAATGCATTTCTTCCAATTCTAACAATTAATTCATTCAATATAAATGCACTCGGTAATTTAGAAAGCTTTATACCTATATAGCCAATTATAATAAATATAATTGTAACCATATTATCAGTCAATATTTTTTTTACTTTTTTCCCAAATTCTTTATTCTTTTTAGCCATATTATTCCCCCCCGTCAACCTTAGTTAACGCATATAATATGATGCCATTTTGAACTATCATCCTTGCTATTTCTGATAATTGTCCTTGTTTAACAATTGAGTTTGCAACAGGCAACGCTATTGTCAATAAACCTTGAAATAGAAATGTACCAACTAATACATGAGAAACCTTAGCTTTGCTTGCTGATGCACCTCCAATTAATACAGCAGCTACCGCTGGAAACGCCATCATAAGTGGAGCTTGATATAATTGAATAAAACCATAGCTTTGAGCATAAACTATAATCCCTATAGCGCCTAAAACTGTTGATAAAATTGTACCTATTATTCTATTTTTATCAATGTTTATACCTGAAGCTCTAGCAAACTTTGGATTATCGCCTGAAGCTTTAATAGCTATACCAAGCTTACTTCTAAAGAACAGCCATACTACAAAACACATTATTAAAAAGAACAAAATTAACCCTGTTGGAATTTTAAGTCCAAATAATGGAAAATCCCACAAATCATTTAGTATCTTTGCAAACCTGTCTTTTAATGAAATTGTAACTCTCAATCCTTTACCTATCGGCCAAACCATCTCGTCACTGTTTAATGGTATAATAAGCCAAACTATACACATCAATGATACTATTGAAAAACCTGTGTAAGTAGCCACCATCATCTCTGAACCTTTAACAGCATTTTGAAGACGCCCATACATCCAACCAACAATAATCGCTATAGGAATAGCTATTATTATAGCTCCAAAGAAACCGCTAAACCCTGTTAAATCAAGTTCGATACTCAAAACAGCCCCAAGTAAACCGCATACGATTCCTAATGGAAGTCCAAAATTAGGACCCGTTCCACATAAAATTGCTGGCACCATAGCTAATACCATAATTCCATTCATACCCACTCTAACTAACACATCAGTAAATAATCTGTCAGCTGGAAGCTCCATAATAATAGACAAAATACATAACATTAAAAAAAACAACGTTATAATAATCCTCGGTAGACCTATGTTTCTAGATAATTTTTTTACTTTCATCATTTAAGCCTCCCTCCTATGTATCTTGTTATATTCTCCAGCCATCATTAAACCAAAATCTTCGTCAGAATCACTAGGTTTTAATATCCCTTCTACCTTACCCTCATAAATAATGGCAATTCTATCACATATAGCTCTAAGCTCAGCTAATTCACTAGACGTCATTAATATTGTCATTTTTAATTCTTCATTTAGTTTAACTAACAAATCAAGCACTAATTTTTTTGCTCCTATATCTATTCCCCTAGTTGGCTCTGATACTAATAATATGTTTGGTTTTAAAGTCAATGCTCTCGCTAAGCATATTTTTTGTTGATTACCTCCACTAAGTCTCCTAACTATCTGCTTAGGTCCTGTACATCTTATATCTAAATCCTTTATCATTTTTAAAGCATGTCTTCTTATTTTTGCTGTATTTTTTTGTGTGATAAACCCTAGTTTTTTTATAAAATCATTTTTAATTTGAATAGCAGTCATAGCAATATTCATTTCTATAGAATTATCCATAAGTAATCCTACACCTCTTCTATCCTCTGAAACAAAAGCTATGGAATTTTTAAGAACCTCTTTGGTATTATTAAGTTTCAGATGTTTTCCACTAAATAATATTTCTCCTTCAGATTCATATAAACCCATAATACCATTGGCTATACCTACTTTACCTTGTCCAGCTAATCCACCTATTCCTAATATCTCGCCCTTTCTTATATCTATATCAACACCCTTTACTTTTTCTCCAGGCATTTTGACCTTAAAATTCTTTAATGACATTGTTATTTCATTACCTATTACTCTATTTTTATTTTTTTTAGATGCCTCAATCTTTCTTCCAACCATTAACTGTGCTAATTCTTTAATATTTGTATTTTTAGTTTCCAAAGTTTTAACCAACTCACCATCTCTTAATACAGTTATATTATCAGTTATTCTTATAACTTCATCTAATCTATGTGTTATAAATAATATAGCTATACCTGTATCTGCAATCTTTTTCATTGAATTTAGCAAATTATTAGCTTCACTTTCAGTTAAAACAGCTGTTGGCTCATCAAATATCAAAAGCTTAATATTTTTTTTATCTATTTCCCTTGCTATCTCTACAAATTGCATATAACCTACTGGAAGTCCCGCTATTGTAACCCACTCATCTATTCCTAAACCTAAAGTATCTAGAGCTTTTCTAGCATCCTTATTCATGCTGTGTATATCAAGAGTGTCTAATTTCCTACTAGTAAACTTGCTAATAATATTTTTTTTTGTAATTTCTCTATTAAGTTTAATATTCTCTGTTATATTGAATCCTGGTATTAACATAAATTCTTGATGTACCATACCTATTCCTAATTTCATAGCTTCATCTGGTGATTTTATATCTGTTTTTTCATCATTTATCAAGATTTCACCTTTAAATCCCCCTGTTGAATGAATAACTGGCATACCAAACAATACGTTCATCAGAGTCGATTTACCAGCACCGTTTTCTCCCAAAAGACCATGTATTTCACCAGGTTTCACTGCCAAATCTATTCCATTTAAAACTCTATTACCAAAGTATTCTTTGACAATCCCATTCATTTGCAATGTATATTTAGCACTCAAATATAATTACACCCCCTAAATTAAAAGGTATTATTTTTTGTATATGATAATTGTAAGGCTGCCATAAAGGCAACCTCACTTACCTCTAAAAATCTATAAAATCAGATAATATCATTAAGTAATTTTCGTAAGTTTTACCAGTCTCATCATCATGATATGGTGTTATTTGCATATCAGCATCTGCATATTCCTTAAAGTGTTCTTTTATTTTGTCTATATCAAGTTTTCCATCTGTATTTCCTTTGATATAATCAACAGCATATTCTGCTCCTGCTTCAATAAACATCATAGCCATAGGTACTGGCCAAGTTGACATTCTACCTTTATTACCACCATTTTCAACTTTCTTTGATATCTCATCAATTATATAATCAACACTGCCTTTTTTATCTTCTGGTATTTCTATTCCCAACGCACCTGGATAACCATGATATGGGGATGGGCAGCATTGTTGAGCAAATATAGCTTTTTCATTAAGAACGGATCTGATAAGAGGTTCCATCATAGCACAATTTGTAGAAAAGAAATTTGTGTCTTTACCATATTTAGCAACTTTTCTAGGAACATCTTCTAATATAAACTGCTGTGTACCTGATATTCCTGCATCTCCAGTTGGATCAGGAGCTGTAGCTTCTACAAATTTTATGCCTAACTTTTCACATTCTTCTCTAAACATATCTCTTCTTTTAGATAATAGTGCATAAGACATGTGTCGTGGGAATGAATAATGTACAAAAACTTTTGCTCCCATTTTTTGTGCTTGTTTAGGTACAGCAGGTCCCATTCCTAACTCATCTATTTGGAATATTACATCTGCCTTAGAAGATATCATTTTTGGATCCTCAGCTACACTACCAACAATAAATAAAATATCATCTCTAATTTCTTTTACTTTATCAATTGCAGCGCAAGTACCCGGAATTGCCTGACATATAATTATAACCTTCAAATCTTGGTCAGATGCCATAGTCATAACATTTTGTATAACAGTCTCTTGTTCTTTCATAAACTGATCAGGAAATGTTTGTAACAGCACTCTATCCTTACCATATTTTTCTTGAACCCTTTGAGCAGCTCTATATTCCTCTTCATTTTGAGAAACAGTACCAGTCATAATACCTATTTTCCACTTACCATCATTGTCATTACTAACTTCTTTTCCATTACAAGCAGCTAAACTAAAAATCATTATAAATACTAATAAAGTAACTAACAGTCGTTTTAACATATACTTCCCCCTCTTTATAAAATAACGATAACAAATAATTAAAAAGTATATATACCCCCTTTCATCAGTAAAAATTAACTATAGGCTTGTTCTAAAATCAAGCATTTCTTATTTCATTAAGTGTTATTTACTGTTTAGAAAATAAAATAATCTATTCTTTATTAAGTTATATATTAAAAGGGATATAAATATGACTGTTTTTTTATATTTCTAAAAGTTTTGCTTTATATATTTGTCATGCAAATCATAAATAGATATATAATAATAAAATTATTTGATTATGCAAAAGGTAAATTTTATCAATATATTCTTAGTTAGCATATTTTATAAATAGCAATAGAATGTTTGGCAAGATAAGTATTAAATATCATAGATTGGTTTAATAATTGTTGAGAGTACAAAGAATCATGAAAAATTGGTTTATAATTTTGTAATACCTTAATTAAGCAAAGATGGGTAACTCATAATAAATTTTGAGTTACCCATCTTAATATAATTGTGAATTAATCACAATTTATTTTTTAAATTTTATATAATATGTTTGTTCATTTAGTTTTTGTTCAATAACTTTAAACCCTATTTTTTTACCAAGTTCAATATACAAATCAATATTTTGCTCTCTTCCTTTCCATTGTACACCATAACCTGTTTCTATAATTTTATCTTCCAAATGTATTTTTAGTGGTACAGCATAAATGTCCTTATCAGTATTAGTAAAAGCAGGTATATTTAAATCCCAGAATAAAAACTCACCATCTAATTTCAAAACTCTATATATTTCTTTAAATACTTTTTCAATATCTTCATTAGATATGTACATCATTGTAAAAAATGATGTAACTGTATTAAATTGATTATCCAAAAACTTAAGATCTTTCGCATTCATTATAATTCTCAATGCTCCAGTTGTTGGAGCTTCTTCTAATTCACTTTCCAAAGGATCTATTGCAACTACCTGTTCTCCATATAATTGACCAATGACACCTTCGCCGCCGCCACCAATATCTAATATATAACCTTCACGTCTTACTTTGCTTATGTTAATTTTTTGCTCATTAATAAAATGTACCCTTGATTTATCAATATCATCACTCATAATAATACCTCCTCTAGAATGGAACTTATCAATCCACATTCTATTTATCTTTACTTAATCCAGATTATTATAGATAGTTAAAACTCACTACATATTATTCAAAGCAATATTAATAATTTGGGCTTAAGTATTTTTTCAATATATTATTAATCTCGGGTCATTGTTTTATAATTGTATACATAATTATCAATAATATACCGTTTTATATATAATATAACATATATGTTGTATATAGTTCAAAAACTCTTTAATAACTTGACAATTAAAAATAAAAAAACATCTATACAATATCTCACAACAAAGTTAAAGAAGACATTCATAGATGTTTAGTGACTTAATTTTCATAATTCAAATTTAAAGATTTTCATTCTTTAAATATCTAGCAGCAAATTTTCTCTTATGCTCACTTTTTTTATTCATTTTTTCAATCTTATTTTTAATATCCTCAGGAGCTTCTCCTGTTAATATATAGTTATCTAATATTTTGTATGAAAATCCCATTTCATCTTCATCTGTTTGGTTTTCCCAAAGACCTGCTGTTGGTGCTTTATCTATAATTTCTTTTGGTAATTTTAGATATCTAGCAAGCTCTCTTACTTCGTGTTTTACTAAATCACATATTGGTAATATGTCTACTCCACTATCTCCATACTTTGTAAAATATCCTACTGTTATTTCGCTTTTGTTTCCTGTACCAGCTACTAAATAACCATTTTTCTGAGCATAATAATACAGCGTAGTCATTCTCAATCTTGGCTTAATATTTGCTACTGCCAATCTATTGCTCCCATCATTATCCAATTGCTCTATTAATGCATCAAATGATTTACTTAAATCAACTTTTTCATGTTTAATGTTCAAATTCTCTATCAAAAGCCTTCCATGTTCTTCGTCGATACTGTTGCTGTGACAAGGCATCAATATACCTAATGTGTCATTCGGAAATGCTTTCTTAGCTAATCCCGCTACAACAGCTGAATCTATACCTCCACTTATACCTAAAACTACTCCCTTGCATCCGGCTTCTTCTACTCTTTCCTTTATCCATTTTGTTAAGCTTTCACATAATTTTTCAATATTGTTCATTTTATAATCCTCCAATCACTGTATGATTTTCACATATTATACTTGTATAACTCAATATTCATAAGGAATAATAAGTACATAACTACTGCTACCTAGCAAATCTAATATTCTAATCTTGGAGAAGATATGTATGAAAAAACACTTTTGTAATTACAAATTATATGCTGTAGGTCTTTTTACAGGTTTAGTAAATGGCTTAATTGGTTCTGGTGGTGGAACTATAATTGTCCCCTTTCTAAAATATCTTATAGATATAGAACCACATAAAGCTCATGCTACAGCTATTGCAATAATCTTCCCATTATCTATTATTAGTACTTTTATATACTTTAAAAATGGCTTTATTGATTTAAAAACGGGTCTTCTAGTTGCCCTTGGCAGCATTGTAGGTGGATATATAGGTGCTAAGTTGCTAAACAAAATACCCAAAAAATTACTCAGAAAAACTTTTGGTGGATTTATGATCATAGTATCTGTAAGGATGTTGATAAAATGCTTTTGTTCTTCTTAGGTTTATTTACCGGTATTATAAGTGGTATGGGTATTGGTGGCGGAACACTTTTAATACCTGGATTAATAATATTAACTTCATTGAATCAAAAACAAGCTCAAGGTATAAATTTATTTATATATATCCCTACAGCTATCATAGCTTTAATAACACACTTTTACAATAAAAATCTTGAATTAAGACCAGTTCTACCAATAGTTATAGCTGGTATTGTTGGTTCAATTTTAGGTTCTAGATTAGCAGTTAATTTTGATCCTAAAATCCTTAGAATAATATTTGCAGTTTTTCTACTTATTATGGGTATTTATGAATTTCTAAAAAAAGATACAAATTAAATCATTTTACCATCTTTAACGGAAACATATTGCTCATCTATTTCACTAATATCTACTTGTGCATTTGTCACGTCAATAACATTATTCTTTAACCTGTCTACATCATTTATATCACATAGCACAAAGATATTGACTGCATCATCATATGTAATATCTTCAATATAGTAATTTAATCTTAGTAATTCATTTTTTACTTTGCCGAGTAATGAATAATTTATACGAAACAATATTTTTTTATATAAAACTTTTTCTACTATAACAGCACTCTCAATGCCTATTTTTGCACCCTTTGTATATGCTCTTATAAGCCCGCCTGCACCTAGTTTTATCCCACCAAAGTATCTTGTTACTACAACAACAGTATTTCTTAAATTTTCTTTTTTTATAACTTCTAAAACTGGAATACCCGCTGTTCCACTAGGTTCTCCGTCATCACTGAACCTTTGAATATTGCTATTTTCACCTATAACATATCCATACACATTATGTGTAGCATCTTTATGTTTTGTCTTTATTTCTTCAATAAAATCTATAGCTTCCTGTTCTGTATTAGCAGGTTTAGCATACCCTATAAATCTTGATTTGTTAATTATAATTTCATCATATCCATAATCGTTAATAGTGTAAAATCTATTTTTCATAAAAAATCACCTCTTATCTCTCCCTATGAAACTATTAATAGTATAACATTCTTTGTTATATAATAAAACTCCTACTAATAATATTCCTAGGAGTAAGCGACTCACATAAAATCATAGATTTAAGTTTCCTGTTTTTAAGCTTTGCCTAACATAATTTTTATATATTCTATTTTAATATCTAGTATTTTTATTTGTCTTTATTAATCTTTCAATCTGTAACTATATTCACTTTGTTCCTTAAAAAGAAGTATTTAATAAATAAATATCTTGTAAAGCTTCAAAACAAAAACATTGAGCCACACTTTCCTCAAAAGTTTACCCTAGTAGCACTTTCTTATAACATAAAAAACACAATATTTAAAAAGACATAAATTTAATCAATTTAAATATTGTGCTTATATTCTCTATTATATATTAAGCAGTTATTTGCTCAGTTTTTAAATCCTTGTACTTTTTATATGATAGGTTTACTAAAGCTCTGTCTTGGCTATATGTTATTAGCTTTAATGCATCTTCTATATAAAAGAAACCCCCATCCATAAAACCTTCACTCTCGTTAATTATAAATAGGGGGTCATTAACTTCCATAATATACCATAATATTTCATTGCATACTGGTTTTTTTCTTGTCATAGAAAAAAATTCGTAACTAGTTTCTCCAGCAGTAGACACTATCCTTGGTGTTAAATTAGCCTCAAATTTAACACGTTCAATAGCAGTTTCAGTCGCCAAAGAACCATTACGAATCCTTCCTTTTGGTAATATCCATTCTCTTTTTTCGTTTTTTAAAATGAAAACCTTTTCACCGTAAAAAACAACTCCACCTGCACAATTTCTAAAAAGCATATTAACCGCCTCCTAACCTTTTATTTTATTATACCTCAAAATACTAATATTTTCTATACCAAAAAAGCATCTTTATATTATTATGTTAAATTTTATTAAGATTATTAGGTTATTTTATACTTATTTTAAATTATTTGTACTTGCTGTCGCTTTGTTTAAAATTTCGACTGCTGTCTTTTTAACATATTCCTTTTCATTTTTATTTCTTAAAATATTCCTTATTAATTCATGAGATTTATCATCTGCTATTTTAGCCAATGCTTTTATTGCATATTGTCTTACTTGAGGATTATCATCATTCAAAGCATTTTCTAGCCAATTTTTTGTAGATTTTTCTTCTATTTTACCTAAGGCTGAACAAGCTAATCTTCTGTGGTTAACTCTTTTACTTTTTAACTCCATATTTAAAAAAGGTAAAAAGCTAACATCTTTTAATTCACCTATCAGCCATATTAAAATCATTCTATCTTCGTCACTTTTATATTTAGTATAATTTGTATAAATTTCTTCTTTCAATCTATTTTTTTGTTCGTTATCTAAAGAACGTAGTATCTCTAATCTATCTTTCTTAACCATACTTAAAAGTTTTAGTAGTAAACTATTATTTTTATTTTGTGTATTAGAATAAATTAATTTAGCTTTAATTATATCTTTTTGTACTTTATCCTCACTCATTCTACGTATTATTGCTATTTGTTTAATAGATTTTCCCTCTTGGTATAATAAATAAGTCACTTCCTCTTGCGATAAATTATTTATATTATCTAAATTTAGTCTAATCCTGTTCATTATGTATTATACCACCTTTATTATTCTTCCTTTATATATTTCTTAAATCTATTATAATCCTTTTCATCTAACTCAACCAAGAACTCTGTTCCAGCTTCTACATATGATGTACTAATAATTTTGGTATTATTGAATAAATATGAACTAATATCTCCTTTATCAAATGGAATAACTAGTTTTACTTTATAATAATTCCCATAGAGCTTTTTCTTTATTAATTCTTGTAACAAATCCATATTAGTACCTTTGACAGCAGATATATAAACATAGTCTTCAGTATATAGAGTTTTTACACAGTTATCATATTTATCTAACTTATTGTATACGGTTAAAATAGGCTTATCGGTAGCTCCCATTTGCTTTAAAATTTTTAATGTTGTTTCTTTTTGAAGTTCATAATCCTTACTTGTTACATCCATTACATGAACAATCAAATCTGCATACAACACTTCTTCTAAAGTACCTTTAAATGCTTCTACTAACTGTGTTGGTAATTTGCTAACAAAACCAACTGTATCAATTAATAAATAGTTTTGGCCACTTGGAAGCTGACATTTTCTTAAAGTAGTATCTAGTGTAGCAAATAACATATCATGAGCAAAAACTTTTTTTTCATCATTATATTCATCATGTGATTTTATAAGCTCATTAAATATTGTTGATTTACCTGCATTAGTATAACCTACTAGTGCTACTAAAGGTATTTGTGATTTTATCCTCTGATTTCTTTTCATTTTTCTAACACCTTCAATAGCCTTTAATTGATTTTTAATCTCTGTTATCCTTGATAATATATGTCTTCTATCAATTTCCAATTTCTTTTCTCCTGGACCTCGAGTACCAATACCTGCACCTGTTCTTGAAAGTGCTTTACCTAGTCCAATTAACCTTGGAAGTGTATATTTAAGCTGAGCCAGCTCAACTTGAAGCTTTCCTTCCTTAGTAGTAGCACGTTTTGCAAATATATCAAGTATTAAATTTGTCCTATCTATAATTTTTCTTTGTATTATATTTTCAAGATTCTTTATTTGAGCTCCAGAAAGCTGATTATCAAATACTACTGTGTCTATATCTAGTTCTTCACAATAAAGTGCTATTTCTTCAGCCTTACCCTTTCCTATGTAAAACGCTGCATCTATTCTATTTCTTTTTTGCATTATACTCTCTATTACTTCTCCTTCAGCAGCATATACAAGTTCTTTTAATTCTTCCATAGTAATATTTATATCTATTTCATCTCTAGAATTTAAATCTACTCCAACAATTAACACCTTTTCTCTTTGTATTTCATTAAAATTGTAATCCATTTAAACACCTCATCTTTATCACCATTATTGTTGCCATGAATATTTTTTATCAATAATCCTAGTTATATGTATTATATCAAAATAATAGCTACTTTTAAATATTTTTTAAGGTCCTGGTATAACATTTAAAAAGTCATCTTTGGGAACACTAATAAAACTTTGGGGAACATCTCCAATAATAATAGTTTCAGCTATTGGTACCGTAGAAGTAATCTTAGCTGTATCTGCTCCTAATGGAATTACTATTCTTACTTGAGCTTGTATTGTCAAATACACCCTATGAATTGTTTGATTTATACCTGATTCTTCAAATTTTGTTGCAAAGTCAACTTTTACAGAACCTAATGGCATAATATCAACATTAATCTTTGGACCGTACTGTGATAATATCTGACTTTTTAAAGCATTTCCTATAGGAATTTTTATACTGCTTGCTGATACATCTTTCATTTTTTTCTGTACTTCTAATGCTACTTCAGATGCAATTGAATTCATAAGTATTGTATTTGCTTGCATTGTAGCTACTTTACCATTTTTATCGTAAGAAATATATATCAAGTCTTTATATTTAATATCTCCCTTTATCTTATTTTTAACAGCATCATTTATTGCTTGAGTTGCAATCATTCTTGCTCTTACTTCACTCATTGCAAGTACAATAGGTTTTATGCTTCTATCTACTAAATAAAATCCATAGATTATAACAACTAATATACCTACTATTATAAAGAATGTCTTATTCTTATTATAATTGATTTTTCTTTTTTTAAAACCATTATTTAAACCCAAAAAATACACCCCCATAATAATATATGCATATTATCAGGGGATGTTTCTTATATACTTATTAATATATAATGAATTTCCTTGGAAATTTACATGTCAATTATTAAATGGCTCTAGTTGCAATTTTTAACCACTGTTTTTCTTCTTCATTTAAAATTGGTGATAATTTATCATAAACTGTTTTATGATACTCATTTAGCCAATTTTTTTCACTATCACTTAATAATGATACTTCAACTGCATCTAAATCTATTGGACAAAGAGAAATTGTTTCAAATTTCATAAATGTTCCATATTCATTTTCCATGTCCTTAACTGCCAACAATGTGTTTTCAATTCTTATTCCATACTTACCTTCTTTGTATACACCTGGCTCATTTGTAGTAACCATACCTGCTTCTATAGGTACATTAATCATTCTCGGGCTAATATTCTGAGGTCCTTCATGTACACCCAAGAAAAATCCTACTCCATGTCCTGTACCACATTTATAGTCAATTCCTTGTTCCCATAATGGTCTTCTTGCTAAAATATCAAGATTAGCTCCTGTACAACCATATAAAAACTTAGCTTGTGCCAAATTAATATGTCCTTTTAATGTATATGTGAAGTCTCTTTTTTGCTCATCAGTTAATGCGCCTAAAGCAAATGTTCTTGTTATATCTGTTGTTCCATCATAGTATTGTCCACCTGAATCTACTAATAAAAATCCTTCGGCCTTTAGCTCAGAATTTTTGTCCTCTGAAGCCTTATAATGCATCATAGCACCATTTTCTTGATAAGCAGCTATTGTATCAAAGCTAGTAGTAACAAATGTATCTATTTGTGCTCTAAAGCTTTCAAGCTTTTGGTCTACAGATATTTCTGTCATTTTCTCTTTTCCTACATTTTGCTTTAGCCATTTCATAAATCTAACCATTTGAGCGCCATCATTTACTTGGCATTTTTTCAAGTTTTCTATTTCCACACTATTTTTAATAGCTTTCATTTTAGTAGTAAAATTTATTCCTTTAATTTTTTTGACATTTTTATGAATTGCAGAATATAACCAATAGCTAGTTTTGTTTGGATCAAAACAAATAGTTGCATCCTCAGGTAAACTTTTTATGTAATCAGCAACTTCTTCATAACCTTTTATTACTATTTCATCAGCTTTAAGTTTGCTTTTTATATCAGAATCGACCTTTTTATTATCAATAAATAAGAATGCTTCATTTAAAGAGATTAAAGCATATGATATCACATAAGGATTACAATGAATATCATTTCCTCTTATATTAAATAACCAAGCTATATCATCTAAGCTAGAGATAATATTGTAGTTAGCACCTATTGTCTTCATTTTTTCTCTAAGTTCAGATATTTTTTCTATTCTTGATTTACCACAATATTTAACATCATGATCATAAGCAACAGACATAGGCATTGATGGTCTATCATTCCATATCTGATCTATTAAATCACCGTCTTTTATATTAATATTTTTTGCTTTAAATTTATCTTTCATTGTATTTACAACTGCTAAAGGAAATATTTTAGCATCAATTCCTACATTACTGTTTTTAGGTAAGACATCTGCTATCCATTCATAAAATGTAGGTACTCCAGGTTCTCTCATCTTGAATAATTTTACTCCTGAGCCTTTTAATTCATTTTCCGCTTGTATAAAATATCTTCCATCTGTCCAAAGTCCACATTCATCCAATGTAATAACAGCTGTTCCTGCTGAACCAGTAAAACCTGTTATCCATTCTCTGCATTTCCAATGGTCCGCAACGTATTCACTTTGATGAGCATCGTAACTAGGAACTATAAAAGCATCTATATTCCTGCTTTTCATTAAGTCCTTTAATTTAGCTATTCTTTCGCTTACATTCATATCATAACCTCCTTAGATTCTCTTTATCTAATATTATAATATCTTTACATATTATTACAACCTTATTTAGTACATATTACATTAATTTCACTATTTCATATCCTTTCCAGAATAATTGCTCGCAAAAATCTCTTTCAAATCTCAATGTGTCAGATGGTTCAAATGAAAAATCTGGTTTTATTACAATTATCTTATCTTCAGTATACTCTTTCAATAGATATTCTGGAATTTTATAATTATTTTTAAAAACTATAATATATAGTTTTTCTACATGATTATTTAAAAATGGTTTCAAAAAAGTATTACACATCAAACCCCCATCTAGATTAAATCCATCATAACCACCTTTTTTTACATCTAAAAAGAATTCTTCAAATAATTCTCTAGAATCAAAATTTTTATATAAATCATCTTGACTTCTTACGTCTCCTTTTGGAGCTGGTAACAATGAGCTGTATTTAATAGTTTCAATAGCTTTAGTTACATCAAGTTTAGTTATATCTTCATATCTTTCTATTAAATTATAATTTGACACCTCTACATAATTAATAAAAACAGATTTAATATTCTTATTTGTTTTTTCAAACTTTGGTAAATTACCGATTATGTAAGAATTATCAATAGTTTTTTCATACGTTACACTATTCTTGAAATTGCTTTCGTCAGTATTTAGCCACAAATTTTTCATTTTATCAAACTTATTTGCATAAATAAAATAAGAGTTAATTGCACCAATTGAAGTCCCTGAAACTATATTTATATTTACGCCCACTTCATTTAGTGCATAAATAGCACCAGCTTGAAAAGCTCCTTTAGCTCCTCCACCTTGTAAACATAATCCTATCATTAAAAATCACTCCTATTACCTATTGCCTATTACCTACAATCTATATACTATACCAAAATATTTGCCAAAACAATTAATTTTTCAAAATTACTCAACTATTTCTATCGAACAATTATATTATTAGTAATAATTGTTAATTATATAATAATATAAATACTTTATCATTACCCTCTTGTGTTACAATTAGCTTACAAAACGCTAATAAATTTAACAAAGTTATTTATCTATGATATAATTACATAGGTTCTTTGTTACAACCTTCATCGTAAAAAGGAGGTATTATTATGTCAGAGTTAAAAAGAAAGCCTGAGAAACAAAAAAAGAAGAAAAAATTAAGTGCTTTGAGACTTATATTAATAATAATTGTATTACTTATATTTATCTCAATTGGTACTGCTTTTGGTGTTATATTTGCAATAGTGAAAAGTGTTCCACCTATTGACCCATCAAAGGTTACTGCTTATCTCAATGAGAATTCAATTATCTTAGATCAAAATGGCGAATTAATTGAAAAAGTGGATGCAAAAGAATTTAGAACTATAGTTGAGCTTGATGAAATATCAGATTATATGAAAAATGCTATTATCGCTATAGAAGATGAAAGGTTTTATACACATTACGGAATAGATCCAAAAGGTATGGTTAGAGCATTTGTTCATGATTTAAAGGAAATGTCTTTTGAACAAGGTGCTAGTACAATTACTCAACAATTAGCTAGAAATATTTATTTAACTAAAGAAAAAAAAGTTACCAGAAAAATTAAAGAAATGTATATAGCCATACAACTTGACAGAGAACTTACAAAAGAACAAATATTGAAGTCTTATTTAAACACAGTATTTTTTGGTCAAAGAGCTTATGGAGTACAAGCAGCTGCACAAGCATATTTTTCCAAAGATGCTAAAGACTTAACTTTAGCTGAAAGCGCAATGATAGCAGGTGCTCCTAAATCTTCAACATTTTACTCATTATATTTCACTGTTGATCCAAATAAGTATGACAAAGATAAGCATCTAGTTGTAGGAACTGAAGATCCACATCAAGTACAATATATAGATGTAGCAGGAAAATTATATGTTCCTGTTTTTAACCCTAAAGCAGTTGAAAGGCAAAGAATAATTTTAAAGAAGATGCTTGATTTAGAAATGATTAATCAAACAGAATATGATGAAGCTATTAAAGTAGATATGCGCCAAGCTATCCATCCTGATCCAAAGAGGAATGAAAACATTGAAACATCTTATTTAAATGACTACCTTAAAGATTGTGTTATTAATGACTTAATGGATAAGTTTGGCTATACTAGAGAGGAAGCTAGAGAGGAATTATTTACCGGTGGATTGAAAGTCTATTCTACTATGGACATTAAAATCCAAAGCAAGATGGAAGATATATATAATAATTTTGGTGAAATACTTACTAAAAATTCTGGTAATATTGTAGGAGCTAAGCTTGTTAAAAGAACTTTGGATAGTCACAAAAATATTATTGATTCTTTTAAAAATATCGCATATTATACCAAGGATAATTTACTAGATCAAGATTATAACTTAATAATAGAAAAAGGAACTTACGAAATTTTAAGCGATGGAAATATAGCTATAAAAAATAAAAAGTTAAATTATAGAAATGCTGATATAACTGACTATTACACAATAGATGAAGATAAGAACCTTTTAACTCATTCAGTTTGGTCTCTTGATCCAAAAACATGCTATACTTCTGATAGAGACAATAAACGATTATTAATTAACAAAAGTTTCCTTGATACTCAACCAAACTTTTATAGTATTGATAATAATGGTAATATGCTTATTAATTCTAAATATTTTTATAAAGATAAAAAAGGTATTGTTCAACCACAGTCCGCTTTTGTTTTAATGGATTATAACGGACATATTAAGGCACTTGTAGGCGGAAGAAATATTAAGGGAAGCAGAGTATTAAATAGAGCTACTTCAGCAAGACAACCCGGTTCAGCATTAAAACCAGTTTCAGTATATTTGCCAGCTTTAGATAATGGCTTCACTGCTGCTTCAATAGTTGATGATGTACCTCACTACGATAATAAAGGTAATTTATGGCCAAGAAACTGGTACGGTAGAAGAAACTCATATGAAATAAACAACTTAACAGATGATTATAGAGGTTTAGTAACTTTAAGAGAATCAGTGGAACAATCAATAAATGTGGCATCAGTTAAATTTTTAGAAAAATTAGGTTTAGAAACATCAATAGAATATTTGACTAGAATGGGTATCATTGATAGTGAAAACCCTAGTAATGATTCTTTTACTACAAAAGAAGAAGCTATAGCTAAGGGTAGCAGTAATTTTGATGAAAACTATTCTGCTTTAGCATTAGGTGGGATGACTAAAGGAATATCTCCACTTAAAATGACAGCTGCTTATGGAGCAATTGCTAATAAAGGTATATATACTGAACCTATTGCTTATACAAAAGTCTTAGATAGAGATGGAAATATTATTTTGGAAAATAAATCAAAGCAAAACACAGTAGCATCTTCACAAGTTGCATACCTTATGACTGATATTTTGAAGAGTACAGTTACAGAAGGTATCGCTAAGAATGCACGATTATATAGTTATAATGCTAAAATACCAGCTGCAGGTAAAACTGGTACTACTCAAAATAAAGTCGATGCTTGGTTTGTAGGATTTACTCCTTATTATATAGCTGGAACATGGATTGGTAATGACAACCAAAGTATAAAGCTTGACAATGGAAGTAAATACGCTGCTGTTTTATGGAGCAATGTTATGAAAGAAATTCATAAAGATCTCGCTCCAAAAGATTTTACTCAAGAACAGGGTTTTGTTACTAAAATTATTGATACTGAATCAGGAAAACTAGCTACTGAATTAAGTAAAAGAGATCCACGTGGCAGTACAGCAGTCTCAGAAATATTTATAAAAGGTACTGAGCCTATTGAATATGACGATGTCCATGTAGAAGTTCCAATAGATATTTCAACAGGTAAGCTTGCTAATGAATATTGTCCACCTGAATTGATTGAAAATAAAGTATTTATTCAGAGACCAGAAACTTATATTCCAGAAGAAAATTTAAATTATCTTCCTAGGGATTATCAATACCAAGTGCCGACTGAGTATTGTGACGTTCACGCAGAACCTGATTCTTTATGGGATAGATTATTTGATAATAATGATAGTACAAATGAAAATACACAACCAAATATTAACCAAAATCAAGATACTAATACTACTGACAATACTGAATATAACAATAATGATAATGAAAATACTTCAACAAATAATAATAATAAAGATGTAGATGACATGTTTAATGTAATAGATAGTTTATTAGAAGATGATTAAAGAGATGTCAAAAATATCTTGAATAAAAGAGCTGTCTTATTAAGACAGCTCTTTTAATTAAAACATTAAAAATAGTAGAAATATTTATAATTATATACATTAATGCTTGTATTTAATTATCTCTTCTAAGGCCTTTGTTATTATTGGAGCTCCTATAATGCAATCATCTTTCCTATTCATTTTTCCTATATCCCCTATTCCAACAATTACAGGAAAATTATAAGAATTTAGTACATCTACAGTGTCTCCATAAATTTTATTATCTTCTGTTTGGTGACCTTCCTTATCTACTGCTTTATTTATTATCTTGCCATCACAAGTCACTGAAAAATCGACTTTTACACCACTTACCATTTCAGTGTTTGAAGCTACAGCCACAACCCCCAATACATTTATTTCGGGGTGAGTCATTATTTGTGAAATTGCTAATTCTCCTTTCCCATAACCAGGATGACCTAAATCATCAACCATAATAACTACTGGATCATACATAGCTTTAAGAACATAATTAACTATCTCATCACCACTTAATTCAGTTGGATTACCAGCTGATCTAGAAATGCATCTACCTCCAATGTTTTTAGCAGCTAATTCAACAGCATGTTTTGCTCTTTTATCCCCATCTGTTACAATAATAACATTTCTCTTATCATTCATACTAGATACTCCTTATCACTTTTTGGTCTTGGGATTAAATATTACAGCCATTAAATAACCAAATACAACAGCAGCTGCAACACCACCTGCTGTTGCTTGAGCTCCTCCAGTAAAAACACCTATAAGACCCTTCTTATCTACTGCTTCCATAACTCCATTACCTAAAGTGTATCCAAATCCTAATAAAGGCACTGTAGCACCTGATTCACCAAACTTTACAATAGGTTCATAGATTCCTAACGCTGTTAGTATAACACCACACGAAACAAAGGTCACTAAGACATGAGCGGGAGTAAGCTTTGTACAATCCATTAACAATTGTCCTATAACACAAATTATCCCCCCAACTAAAAAGACTCTGAAATATTCCATTGTCATCTCTCCTAACATTGTGATATTTTAAATCACTTGTTACTATACTAAATTGTGTTTTTCTAGTTACTGATAACTATTCTCTATTCATGTTTTTTAAGTATTACTAATTGTTACAGCATGAGCTATACCTGGAATAGATTCACCTTGTTGTATACTAGTTGTTGAATGCAAAGCACCAGTAGATACTAATAAAACTCTATTTAAACTGCCTTCTTTGAGTTTGCTATATATGTATCCACAAAAAACAACAGCTGAACAACCACATCCACTACCCCCTGCATGTGTATCTTGCTTTTCATTATCGAATATTTTAACTCCACAGTCTTGATATATATTTTTTATATCATACCCTTCTTGTTGTACTAAATCTAAAACTATTGATTTACCTATAATACCCAAATCACCTGTTATAATTAAATCATAATCATTAACAGAAAACTTAGTATCTTCAAAATGTTGAATAATTGTATCAGCTGCTGCTGGTGCCATAGCTGCTCCCATATTATTAACGTCTTTAATTCCAGGGTCAATTATTTTGCCTGTTGTAACATGTGTTATATATGGCGGCTTATCTTGAACAGACAATAATGCAGCACCAGAACCAGTAACAGTCCATTGTGTTGTTAATGCTCTCTGATTTCCAAATTCTAAAGGATACCTGAATTGTCTCTCAGCAGAACTAAAATGACTTGATGTTACACATAATACTTTTTGAGCAAACCCACCGTCTACTGTCATTGCACCAAGGCTTAATGATTCAGCCATTGTTGAACAAGCTCCATATAGTCCAAAAAAAGGTATAGCAGTTGCTCTTGCAGCATAATTTGAAGACATAAGTTGATTAAGTAAATCTCCAGCAAATAGATAATTGACATCAGCTGTAGATACTTCCCCCTTATTTAATGCTATCTTTATTGCTTCTGATTGAAGCTTAGACTCACTTCTCTCCCAGCTTTTTTCGTTAAACAAATCATCATCTAATATTACATCAAAAAAACTACACAATGGTCCAGCACCTTCTTTAGGTCCAACAATAGAACCTGTTGAAACTATAGAAGGTGGTTTATGAAGTTTAATTGTTTGTTTTCCCATTCTTTTATTAAGCAATCTAAAACCCTCCCTGCTAATTTATTTACCTAAAATTAAATATATTAAACCGACAATTACTGAGGTTCCATATCCATATACTAATACAGGTCCAGCTATTACAAACATCTTTGCACAAACACCAAATATATATCCCTCTTTTTTAAATTCCATAGCTGGTGAAACTATTGAATTTGCAAAGCCTGTAATTGGAACTATTGAACCAGCTCCTGCTCTTTTGCCTATCTTATCATACACCCCTAAACCAGTTAACAATGCACCAATAAATACTAGAATTATAGACACTCCTGTTGCAGCATCTTTTTTATCTAATCCATAATTTTTTAGTAAATTCAAAATTATTTGTCCAATAGTACAAATAGTACCACCAACAAAAAATGCCCACAAGCAATTTTTAAGATAATTCATTTTTGGTGCTTTATCATTTGCGTATTTATTATAGTCAATAGGGTTAATATTTCTCAATTTATTCACTCCTCTATACGTAATACTATTTAACATCAATTAAAACTACCCAATAAACAATTGAACCTGTAACCTTACCAAAAGCTAATGCAAAAAGAGTAACATAAAGATATTTTTTTAGCTTTATTTTTCTTTCCATGACTGGCATTACATCTAAAGTTTCAGCTAAAGCAGAAGCTAATAAACCAATAAATGCTCCAAAAATAAAGCTTATCGGTATCATAAAATATTTATTGAGTCCAAAATCTAAATAAATAGCTCTTGCAAACACTACAAATCCTATTGAAATACCTATAATTTTTTCATATAAACTAACATATTTCTTTGACTTTGTTATTTGTGCAAGTCGCGGAACAATATCTAATAGTGTTATAAACGAAGCAACCCCTGCCCCCTCAATTATTCCTACACTTAAAGCCAGCAAAATCATTAAAATTGTCATTTATTTTCTACCTGCTTTTTTATTATTCTTTATATAATCAATTGTATATTTATTGATATCATTTTCGTAACTATGTATCTCTAATTCTAATGGACTAGGCTCATTTTTGTTTTTCTTACTCCAAATATGATTGAAAAAGACAAATACACCAGAGCAAAGTCCTAATGAATATGGAATATGCATTATAAGTGGCTTTTCTACATATTTTCCTGTTATTAAAAAATATATTGATTTAAAAGATGAATCCATATTAGCATCTTCATGAAAATTAATAATCGCTAATGAAGCTCCTAAACATAATATTATACATACAAATAACACCTTTAAAAAAAAGAGTAGTTTATTTTCCTTTTCTGTGTCGTTATATTTTATTAAGATTTCTGTATTACCTATTATATTTATATTTAAATTTAAATTATTTATTTTTTCATTTATTTTATTTATTATGTCTATAGCAAAAATTAAACTATCATTTTTTTGTTTATATGAACTAATCATCACGATATGATTTAATTTTTCTAGTATAAGTTTGTCTTCACAATAAATTTTTGCTAAATCATTAAGTTTTATTCTCTGTTCTGCATATATATTTATTGATTGTTCTAGCTGCAAATATACTTGAATTTCATGATTTATTATAATATATCACCCCAAACATCATTTGATACATTATCAACCAATTTAGCTTTTTTAGGAGCTTCTATAGTATTATCTTCCTTAAAATGATAGAATAAAGTGATTGCAGTAGTTATACAAATAACTATCAGAGATACTATTATTATTTTTATATGTTTTTTCATATATATCAGCTCCATTTCAAAAATGATAATAATAGAAACAATTATATTTATATTATTTACTATGTTTTTTTTTTAATGCAAAAAAAAAAGGTATATAATCTATACCTTTTTTAGCATTTTTTTCATATTTTCCAACACTTTTTTTTCAATCCTCGAAACTTGTACTTGAGAGATTCCTAACATACTTGCAATCTCAGTTTGAGTTTTATCATTGAAATATCTCATAATAATAATTTGACGCTCTCTAGGTTTTAGCTTTCCAATTACTTCTTTTATAGTTATTTTATCTACAATATCCAAGCCTAAATTAGTATCTCCATCAATTCTGTCAATTAAATGAATAGGACTTCCATTATTTTGATGAATAACATCATACAAATATTCTGGAGTATGACATGACTCAATAGCCATAACTATATCTTCTTTATCTATTTTGATTTCTTTTGATATTTCCTCAATAGTTGCATCTCTTCCCAATACTTTAGAAAGTTTTTCCTTCGCTATATTCACCTTAGCTGCTGTTTGTTTTAATGACCTACTGACTTTTACCATACCATCGTCCCTTAAAAATCTCTTGATTTCACCTATTATCATAGGTACTGCATATGTTGAAAATCTCACATTATAACTAATATCAAACTTTTTTATAGCCTTTATTAACCCTATAGAACCAATCTGCATTAAATCTTCTGCTTCATACCCTCTATTTAAAAATCTTTTCACAACGCTTCTTACTAACCCCATATTATTCTTCACTAGCCATTCTTGAGCTTCAGAACTTCCGTTCTGTGCTTGTATGATATAATTAATTGTCTCTTCATGATTAAAATCACTATCTGTTTTTTTTGTAATAGAACTCATATAATTATTCCTCATTTGGGAGACTATTAAATGTTTTAGTCATTATAATTTCCGTGCCACGTCCCACCTCCGAATGAACTTTTATAGAATCCATAAATTCTTCCATAACGGTAAATCCCATACCAGATCTTTCAAGTTCAGGCTTAGAAGTATAAAGGGGTTGCATTGCTTCTTCAATATTATTTATTCCTTTACCTTTATCAGCAATAGTAATTTCAATTTTAGTACTTATAATTGAACATTCTATTATTATTATGCCTTGAGTATTCTCATATCCATGTATTATACAATTAGTAACAGCTTCAGAAACTGCAGTTTTAATGTCAGATAGTTCTTCTATAGTCGGATCTAACTGAGCTGCAAATGCAGCAACTACTACCCTAGCAAATGCTTCATTTTGTGATAAACTTGGTATTTCTAATTTCATATTATTTTTAATCATTTTTCATCACTCCTCATTATTTTGACATGCATCATCTAGGGTATCATAAAACTTCGCTATTTTTTGTATTCCTGACATAATCATCATTTTTTTTAGTCTTGCATCAACATTTGTTATTTTAACAGTTCCTTTCCTATCTTTTACTAACTTATATCTTCCAATTATCAATCCTATTCCAGAACTATCCATAAATTTCAAATCGTTAAAATCCATTACAATATTTTTTAAACTTCTTGCCATAAAAAAATCATCTATTTTTTGTCTTACTTCTTCAGATGTATGATGATCAAGTTCTCCATTAAGTTTAACAATCAAATTATTATTTATTGTTTTTAATTTTAATTCCATTGTATCCCTCCTTTTTAAACTTAGGTCCTTTTTTTCAACTTCTTCATCTTTAAGTGTTTTTCCTTCAATGAATTTTGTCTTATTTTGTTATATTTAGAAATTTTAATATGATACACATTTAATTTTAAATTTTTCTCATATAATTATATAAAATAAATAATACTATGTTATAATAGTGAATAACTAATATCTTTAATTAAAACCAAATTATTCATTGTAAATTAAATACTATTCATTGGGGTTTCTTAGGAGGTATATATGATTAATTTTTTTAGTTGGACTTTAGTAGCATGTTTATCTGCAATATTAATAATAAGCCTAATGCCTTTAATAGGTATTTATTCTTTAGTAGAATATCTCAAATTTGTTTTATATGTACTTATCATTTCATCAATTGGATTACTCATAAGCTTAATAATAGACAGAAAAAATAAAAAAAAGGAGGAAGATAAAGATGATTATAGTAAATACTAATTTCATAGCAGGAAAAAACATAACTCAAACCTTAGGGCTTGTTAAAGGTAGTACAATTCGCGCGAAGCATATAGGTAAAGATATCGTATCTGGTTTTAGACATTTAGTTGGTGGTGAGTTAAGTGAATATGCCCAGATGTTAGATGAATCAAGGCAGATAGCAACTTCAAAAATGATTGAAGAAGCAAATGCTCTTGGAGCTGATGCAATAATAAACTTAAGATATTCAACATCTGCTGTTATGCAGGGTGCAGCAGAGATACTAGTTTATGGTACAGCAGTAAAATTAGACTAATATCATTTTTTTATTGACATATATAATTATTAATTGTATACTTACTATATTAAAGTGTAAAAGCAATGAAGAGAAGAGTAGATTTAGAATGTTAGTTTTAGCGAGTCGACGTTGGTGAAAGTTCGATACTAAACCTAAATTGAAAAACATCTCAGAGCTGCTAACCGAAATCTGATATAGATCAGAGAGTAGACTTAGCCGGGACCAATCCGTTACAAATTGGACAATATCGATTTATTCTGTATTGGTTGAGTGGTTTTATACAACAAGGGTGGTACCGCGTGAGTCAAGTCTTTCGTCCCTATATATTAGGAATGAAAGGCTTTTTTATTTTACCTAAAAATCAACCTCGAAAAAGAATAGTAGATTTTAGTTCATAACTTTATAAACATAGGAGGTTTTACAATGGATAAAAGTTTAATATTACCAAAAGATTATAAACAGACATTAGACTTAAGAGAAACAGAAGTTGCAATTAAAAAATTAAAAGATCACTTTCAAGCAGAACTTAGTAAAAAATTGAATTTAACAAGAGTGTCTGCACCATTATTTGTAAGACAGTCTACTGGGTTAAATGATGCATTAAATGGAACAGAACAAGCAGTATCTTTTAATGTTAAGGGTTGTAATGACATTAAAGCTGAAATTGTACATTCTTTAGCTAAATGGAAGCGTATGGCTTTATACAGATATAATTTTACAACTGAAGAAGGCTTATATACAGATATGAATGCTATAAGAGCTGAAGAAGATTTGGATAATATACATTCTATATACGTTGACCAATGGGACTGGGAAAAAGTAATAAAAAAAGAAGATAGAACTACTGATAAACTTAAAAGTATTGTTAATACCATATATGATGTTTTTAAGGATGTAGAAAAATATATCTCTGGCTTATATCCTCAACTAGGCTGTATTCTTCCAGAAGAAATATTCTTTATTTCAACACAGGAATTGGAAGACATGTATCCTGATTTAACTCCCAAACAAAGAGAAAATGCTATAGCTAAAGAAAAAGGTGCAGTTTTTATTATGCAAATAGGTGGTAAATTGAAATCTGGAAAGAAACATGATGGTAGATCACCTGATTATGATGATTGGGATTTAAATGGAGATATTATCTTTTGGTTTCCTGTATTAGAAATTGGTTTAGAGCTTTCTTCTATGGGTATACGTGTTGATAAAGATGCACTAAGCAAACAGTTAATAGCTGAACATTGTGAAGAAAGGCTAAAGTTTAAGTTCCACCATATGATAATGAATGAAGAACTTCCTTTCACTGTTGGTGGAGGTATAGGACAGTCACGAATATGTATGTTCTTTTTAAGAAAAGCTCATATTGGCGAAGTACAAGCTTCTATATGGCCTAAAGAAATGATTGAAGATTGCTTAAAAAATAATATTGTTTTACTATAATTATAGACATCATTTTGAAACAGTCTCTTTAGGGGTGTTTCAAAATGATGTTTCTTTTAATTTCACTTTCATATATACAGGATTATGGTCTGAAAATTTAAATTCATGATTTATTCCTTTTACTTCTACAATATCAATATTTGGAGATACTAAATATCCGTCAATTATTTTAACTCTAGTTAGCTTTTTACTATATGGTGCACTTAATTTTCTGTTAGTTGGTATTTTGTAGTCCACTGCCCATTTCCAATCAGTTGGCTTCCACTCATAGGGTATAAATTCATCAGTTTTTAATACATGTGCTCTAGGTTTTTTGTCAAATATAAAATTCCAATCTCCACCAACTATAATATAATTCCCTTGTTTATATCTTTCAAGCATATATTTTTTTATAAATCCTATTTGTTGCTTCCTTAATTTCCCATTACTATCAAATGCTGAATTGTGTATGTTAATTAAAACTAATTTTTTATCAGTATGTTTGATATTACACTCAGTAACTAAAATACACCTATCTGGCATCACTGTTCTTACTGGCCATATATAATTCCCTGGTAAAGTATATCTATATGCACAATCAATATTGTATTTGCTTAAAGTTGCAAGTCCTGATGTAACCTTTCCTAGCGTATTAAAAAAAGGATATGGAATATATTTAACAACATAATTTGATGCAAAAACACTATTGCTCTTTTTAAAAACATCCATCAAAAATTTATATTCATCAATATAACATGATCTCTTTGAAAGAATATCAACCTCTTGTAGTAAATAAAAATCTATACGTTTTGCTTTCATCAGATTGACTATCCCGTCTAAGTTCTTTTTAACATATTCTTTACTATTAGCCACAGACATTTTACCTCCAGCAGTAAAATAATCCACTTCACTTCCTAATGCACCAAAGCCTATATTCCATATTAATAAATTTATTACTGTCTTATCAAGTTCTTTATTAATACTTTGATCTTTTATTATTTTTGATTTTTCTACAATATTAGGCTTATAATCATAATATGAAAAATAGGTTATCAATAATATGAAAATTAGTATAATTATTATAGCTATCCTAACTATATTATTACGCATATTAATTAATCCCCCTTGGATTTATTTCAATATAGTTAATTGCAAAACTCTACACTATGCATAAATTCAATGTTTACATGCTATGAAGTAATTCAGTTTCTCCCATAAAACAGTTGTAACAAAAACCAATATAGTTACTAGGGAACCATCTCATGTTTCTTTGAAAGCGTGACTTCAAGAGTTCGTTTCTCCATCGCTCTAACTTAAATCATAAGAAATGGGCTCTTGTCGGAACCGTCAAAGATTATGAGATGGGTCCCCTCACCAAAAACTTATGAGCTAAAACATTAAAGTTATCCACATTTTTTAAATTTGTATTTTGCAACTACCTATTTATTTCAATATCCTATTTACATATTATTAAACCATATTTTGATTTATGAGTTACTTGTATAAAAGTTGTTGATTTAGTTTGATAATTAATTCATAAAAATAAAGCCTACCAAATGTAAGCTTCACTATCTACAACACTTTATATTAATTAATATCTCAGTAATAAAAAAGAAATGGCTTAATACAAATCATCTTTATATATATCTGAAAATTCTATTTGCATTTTTTCAATATATCTATTAGTCCTATCATCATCTCTATTAATACCTTTATTTTTAATAATACTAACAGGTAATTCAAATGTAAAACAGCTACCCTCTCCAAACACACTATCTACTTTTATATTCCCTCCTTGCATTTCAATTAAAGATTTTACTAATGATAATCCTATTCCACTTCCCTCATGATTTCTAGTAAACGTTTTATCAACTTGTCTAAATCTTTTAAATATCTTATTTATTTTATCATTAGGTATACCTATCCCTGTATCTTTAACAGAAACAATAATTTTATCATTTTTATTATACAAATTAACACTAATATCTCCACCTAAATCAGTAAATTTAATTGCATTAGATAATAAGTTTAACATTACACGTTCTATTATATTAGGATCACAAGCTATTACTCTTTCTTCTATATCAGTATCAAATATCAAACTAATATTTTTGCTTTTTACATAATCAGCCACCGATAAAACTATGTCTTCAATAGTATTAACTATATCAATATTCTGTAATTCTGCCTCATAATACCCACTATCCATTTTTGTAATATCTATTAAATTATTAACCAGCTTTAATAGTCTAAAACAATTCTGTTTTACTATTTGGATTGGCTTTATCAATTTTTCGTTTTCTTTATTTATAACATCTATTAATTGTATACTGCTAAATATTAAATTAAGTGGTGTTCTAAGCTCATGTGATATATTTGCAAAAAACTCAGTTTTAAGCTTATCATATTCAATAGCTTCCTTTCTAAGCTTTTCTTCAAATTCAATTCTTTTCTTTAAACTTTCAGCTTTTTTCAGCTCAGTTACATCTCTAAAAAAAACTAAAACTGTCTTTTCATTATTCATGTCAAACTTTAATATATTAGATTCAACATGTATTTCCTCACCATCTAATCTAATCAACTTATGCTCTAACATATAACTGATAATATGCTCATTAGATAAATATTCCTTTAAATTACTAGAAATAAATCCTTCGTCATCTATATCAAAAAACTTTCTCATATCATACTGAGCCAATTGATCCATACTCTTTGCTCCTAATAACTTCAAGCCTGATTTATTTGAATACAATATTTTTTTTCTGTCATATATTAATACACCATCAGGTAATAGATTTACTATTTTTCTATTCAATTCTTCGCTATTTTTCAAAGCTTCATCTGATATTTTTTGTTTTTGAATACTTTCTAACAAAATCATAATTATTATAGTCAATACTATTATTATAAATATAAAAAAACAAAATACAGATGTCTTGTGTATTGTATAAAATCTAGGTTCATCGTTAATTATAACACTGCCTTGTGGAAGAATATATGTACTAATTTCATATTTTTCCAACATTGTATAATCAAAAACTTTATCCATTTTACTATATATAATGTTTGGAATATCCTCACCTATAGATACTTTATCAATAATATCACAAACTGATTTTGCCTCATCCTCAAAAGAGGATCTTTCTCCCCCCACTACTCCATTACCTATAAATCTTGGAAATATAGAGTAAGTTGGAATATCTATAAATTGATTTAGCATATCTAAGCCTTTACTCAATCTATTATATTCTTTTTCATTTTTCTTTATTGCGCCACAATATAATAAAACACAATTTTCATTTAATGATTCTATAGTCTTTTTTATTGTATTAATATTAGTATTGTTTAATATTACAAATTTCTTATTAGTATTGTTTGTATGTATTTTCTTCATGAATTCTTTATATATTAAACTGTTCATATTGTCATCTACTATTATAACAATAGTATCTTTATATGGATGCAATCTATTTATAATTCCTAATAAACTATTTATAGTATATTTACTTATAACATATGTTGTTTTATCACTTGTAAACTGATTAGATGTATCACTGAAATCATTCTTTAGTGCTATACAATGCGCATCTTTAAAAAATTCTTTTTCATATTTATTAAAAAAATCAAAAGACTCATTATCATTAGTTACTACGAATTTTATATCATGATTCTTATATATTTCTTGAAATATTTTGCAATATTTTTCCTTATCTATTTTTTTTAAGCTCATATTTTCAATAAGTATGTTGTATTTATCATTACATAAATCCGACTGCATATAATTAATGATATTATTCATCTTATAATCGCAATTTGTACTACATGAATTTATTATTAAAATATTCTTCTTTTCATCTATAGCAAAAACAAAACTCTTACTAACAAATAGTATATTAAAGACAACAAATATAAAAAACAATTTTTTAATCAAATTCACAGTAATTTTAAGCATATTCTATTATACCTCCTATTGAATAATCATATCTTTTTATACTTGTCATTATAAATCATCTCATTTTATCCATGATTTTATAGTTCGTAATTTCCTAAGTATTATAAAATGATAAAAAATGTGAATAATATAATATATAAGTCAAATGTAGAAGGAGGAAAATAATATGGAAATACAACGATTAAGAGAAATAATCGATTCTCCAAAAAACATAGAAGTAACCTATAACAATAAACCAGTCTGGATAAAAAGATTAGACAATAAAAATAATACAGCTAATGTAAATTATTTAGATACTAATGATGCATTTAATGTATCTGTAACAAAATTAAAAGAAAACTAATAATATTTTTAACTTCCAACCCAAATTATTTTTATAATTTGGGTTAAAATAAAACAGCTCATTGTTATTTATTAGCTGTTTATATTTTACTATTATTATTCACATTAGCTTTATAATCTTTTCCAAACATAATATTCTACAATTATTTTCATCATTATACTTATTGTATCAAATTTCGATATATTTTCAATAAGATTTTTTTCTTCTCAGGATTATTATCCCACTATAGATAATATCAAAATACTTGACAAACCTATGCTTAAAAAATTAACTAAATCATTATTAAACATCTCAAATCCCCTGATTAGCGTAGTTTTTTTCCCATTAAATATTTTCTTTTCTGTTTCTTTATCTTCTTCTTCACTATAATATACACCCTGTACAGTAGCTCCTAAAAATGAGTCTATAAGCCCACCAAAAAATCCACCTAAAGAAATTAAAATAAATATTTTAAGAATACTTAAATTACCAATATCAACATTCATATAAATTATTAAAAATATAGAAACTAAAGCTATAAAAACAGACCCTATAAAGCTAGAGAAAGTTCCTAATAAACTGATTGCTCCTGATGTTCCTTTATTTACTCTCTTGAATGTCCTTAAAGAAAATGGTTTGGTTTTATTGAGTACTCCAAGCTCTGTAGCCCATGTATCAGCATTTGATGCTGCAAAAGCAATACATATACATATTAGATGTATAATATTATGTGAAAAATGATAAATAATTGAATATATTAACCCAACTCCACCATTGGCAAAAACTTGTAAAATATCTCTATTTCCTGTCTTATCAAATAATTTAGCACATTCTTGTTTTCTATTTTTCTTAAAATGACTTAACAAGCTAGATGATATAAAGAAAGACAGCATTATCACTATTCCTAATACTCCTGAAGTCATAAAAATAATAGTTCCTAATATTATTGCCCCAATACATCCACTTAATTTGAGTGATTTTTTATAATATGCAGGAAATGCTACGCTTGAACTTATTAAAAAACCTAAAGAAAGACTTGTAAATAACTCTATATGCACACTTTGAATATTTAATAAATAATATACAATTAATGAAGAAGAAATTGGTACTGTTAAATTGTCTAAGCCCCAAGGAGTAATTGCTTCAATAATTGTTGCTAAAAATGCGACAATAATCGCTATATGTATTATATCTATCCCTTTATAATTAAATAATATTAAGGCTGATACTATAAAAGATAAAATAAAAACTGTAAAAGAACCTTCAATACTCTTTTCATTTCCAAATATAAAATACTTAATATTTCCAAATTTCTTTCCAACAATAGCTGCAAATCCATCTCCATAACCCATTACTAAAATACCAATAGCACCTATATATCTATAATCGCTACCAAGCAAACCGTTTTTCCAAAACAAAGCAATTAAAATTACCAAAGATATTGGAAAATAAACAGTTCCCAAATCAGCTTTGTTTCCATTTCTTTCCATGCTTTTAATTAACTGTTTCTTATATGATACATAATTTAAAATTACAAAAATTATAGGAGGTATAATTGCATAATATATACTTTCTATAGAATACATTGCAACTACCCACCAGTGAGCTACTCCAATATGCACAAATTTTCTTGTTGATTCATTACTCCATTTACATGTTTTCTTTAAAACCTCTGAAACTATTAATATTACAAAAACAAATGTAATAGATAATACTACACCTAGAAGATCATTCAACTTAAAACACCTCATTTAAATTTTGTTATAACATTGGAAGCAATTACGTAGTAATTGCAACACACCGTTTCAACAAGGCACAAGATAATACAAACCGCCTATTAAATCTAATCGGTACTCGTCACCTTAGAGATGAGGAACATCTTTCGCCTTGTTATAACAACAGAAGCAATTACGTAGTAATTGCAACACACCGTTTCAACAAGGCACAAGATATGCACACACCGCCTGTTAAAAATCTAATCCCCGTCCTATATAGTTAGAGATATCTTGTGTCTTGTATATTTACCTACTTATTATATTTTATATAATGATTCGTTAAAATTCAACAAATCTTTTATAATAAGCTTGCGTAATATAACTAAATTATTACAAATATAATTGATCTATTAGCTAATATTTTGTTCTTTATTCAATATTTTTTTATTTAATCTATATTCTTGCCAACTACTTAAATAAACAGATACTATTATAAAAATTCCACCTATTATTTGATTTTTATAAATAGCTTCTTTTAAGATTATATAACTTGAAACACAGGTTACAACAGGCATTATATTCAAATATAAAGATGTTGTAAAAACACCTAAGTGTTTCATTGAATAAACATAAACTACAAAACCTATAGCTGAACAAAATATACTAAGATATAAAATATTCAATACAATGTTCATGTTAATCTGTGACCAAAGATTTTTTTCAAAAAGTGCAAATGGAAAAAACAGAATTGTTCCAAATAACGATTGGTAATACACTATAAAGGTTTGAGAATATTTATCAAACACTGGTTTGGTTGTTATACAATAAACAACCCATGAAAATATAGCACCAAACATCATAAGATATCCTTTACCGCTTTTACTGACAAATAAATCTTTAAAACTTATATCAACTAATAAATATACTCCAATTAAAGAAACAATAACACTAATTCCATGTACTAAAGTAATTCTTGTTTTAAAAAATATAGTATCAAATATTAAAGTAAAAATTGGTATCAATGCAATGATTAATGACGCTGATGAAGCAGGCAGGAGTTTAACACCATTATTTTCAAAATAAAAGTATAAAGTAACTCCTATAAATCCAGCTGCCATCATGTATTTAACATCTTTTTTTTCTAACTTTTCATTCGGACATTTTATTTTTACAATTAATGCTAATAATATGGATGCTATAAAAAATCTAATAAATCCTAATGTCATTGGTTGGACAACTACTACAGAAACTTTAATACATAAAAAAGAAACTCCCCACATTAATACTACAGATATTATACCCAATGTAGCCAATGCCTTATTATTTTTCATTTTACACTCTCCTAATTATAATGTTAAAACTACATTTTTTAGTATCTTTCCTATACTATCATTTATAACTAAATTGGCTTTACTATCATATGGAGTAACTTGTTTGTTTATTAATACTAATTTGTTACCCTTATAATAGTTTATTAACCCCGCTGCTGGGTATACAACTAATGATGTTCCTGCAACAATAAGCATATCAGCTTCTGATATATAATTAACAGCTTTACTTAATATTTCATTTTTTAGAGCTTCTTCATATAAAGTAACATCTGGTTTAATTATAGAACCGCATTTTTTACAAGTAGGTATAACTTCTTTGCTGTTCAAAATTGAGTTCAAATCATAGAATTCTTTACACTTAGTACAATAATTTCTATGTATTGATCCATGAAGTTCTAACACCTCTTTATTCCCAGCTAATTGATGTAACCCATCAATATTCTGCGTTATTACAGCTTTAAGCTTACCTAACTTTTCTAAATCAACAAGAGCTTTATGTCCATCATTAGGCATAGCATTTTTATAAATCATGCTTTCTTTATAAAATCTATAAAATTCTTCTGTATTTCTTTTAAAAAAAGTATGGCTTAACATGGTTTCAGGTGAATACTTATATTTCTGTTTAGCTTGATATAACCCTTCTTCGCTTCTAAAATCCGGAATATTACTCTCTGTAGATGTACCTGCTCCTCCAAAAAATACAATATTATCACTTTCTCTAATCATTTCTACAAGAGCCTGTATACTCATAAAATCACTTCCCAATCTAAATATTTACACATTCTAAAATATACTATACATCCTTAACATAATATTTTCAAGACATTTATGTATTTATATTCATATAAAGTTAAAAATAATAGAATCACAGACTATTATAAGTTGTACGAAAAATCAGGGATAATAATTAAAATATATTAAGGAGAATATTATGAATCAAAATATTGTAAACTTTAAAAAAATAAGGATGGATATCTTCAACAAACTAGTGAATGCTCATTGGAAAAATGAATTAGATTGCAATTTTCTTGATCAATTGTTTAATGAAATCAAGAGTAAATATAATCTTGATAGTAGTTATGATAATTATATAAAAGATTATATAAGATTAAATATGGGATTAGATCCAAGCGGTAAAAATGAATTTGCTAATGAAATAACTGATGTAACTAACCTAAATACAGTAAAAAAGCCTATAGTAAATAAAATATCAGGATTATGTGATAAATGCGAAAAAAAAGATGATTGTAATTTATGTAAATATGAGTCGCATATATATAGGAGAAGTCCCGGTCCTATCATTGATCATAATAAATGTGTTAGCTGTGGAAAATGTATAGATGACTGTGCTTATGGCGCAATACTAGATAAAATTGAGTTCATACCATTAGTAAACATGCTAAAAGATAAATCCCATCGTATTTTTGCAGCAGTAGCACCCTCTATAGCAGGACAATTTGGAGATAATATTTCACTAGGCAAACTTAGAACTGCATTTAAGCTTATGGGGTTTGAAGACATGGTTGAAGTAGCACTTTTTGCAGATATTTTAACTATCAAAGAAGCATTAGAATTCAACAATCTAGTAAAATCAAAGGAGGATTTTTACCTAACAAGTTGTTGCTGTCCTATATGGACCAGTTTAACTGAGAAGCAGTATCCAAAGCTTTATGAACACATGTCACTTTCTATATCTCCTATGGTTGCTTCTGGAAGAATCCTTAAATATTTATATAAAGATAATAATACTAAAGTAGTATTTATAGGACCTTGTGTTGCTAAAAAATCTGAAGCAAAGGATCCACGTGTTGAAGGTGCAATTGATTTTGTTTTAACATATCGTGAATTAAAAGAAGTTTTTGAAACATTAAATATAAACTTAGTAGATCTACCATCAGATGATAAAGATCAAGCTTCATATGGAGGTAGAGTTTACGCTAGAGTTGGTGGTGTAAGCTTTTCAGTAAAAACAGTAGTAAACAGAATAGCACCAAGAAGGCTAATAAAATTTAAACCTAAAAAGGTTAACGGTGTCAAGCAATGTAAGGAGCTTTTAGACGAGTTAAGTAAAAATCCCATAGTTGATTATAACTTTATCGAAGGTATGGGTTGTATAGGTGGTTGTGTAGGTGGTCCTAGAACAAATATTGATAAAGACAAAGCTACAGATATAGTCAATGAAAGTGGTGAAGATTCTTTAATTATGACTCCATTTGATAACATGAATGTTATGAAAATTTTAGATGCTTTAGGTGTGAGTGACATGGAGGATATCCTAGAAAATAAAAACGTAGCTAAAATATTAACAAAAGAATAATTTCCGATTAATAAAATATGCAATAACTTGTAGTTTTCAATACAATTTATTTAATTCTGTAATTCTATACATATATTTTAACAATCGGTTATGTTTTAATATAGTTAAGGGAGTGTAATATACACTCCCTTAACATACTATTTTCCTAAACATTTTTTTAAGAAATTTTTTTTACAGTTTCTAAATTTAGATATATCGTACTTATAAGCAACCAATCCTATTAATAAAAGTACAATACCAATTCCCACACAAAATCCTTCTACAATGGCTGGCAATAATCCGAATCTTATTGAAATTAAGTATATAACACTAAAAAGCAAACCAAAAGCCTGATAACTGTTAAATTTTTTCAATGTAATTACCTCCTACATCAATCAAAAATTAGTGTTCAAAAAAATATACACAATTAAATAAATATAGTTTTCTTTCTTTAAAGCCTTGCATTTATTGCATAGCTTTGATTTCTAACTCATTTTCCAAAACAGTTATTTCTAAAGTATCTCCATGTTCTACACTGCCGCTAATTATTTCTCTTGCAATTAATGTTTCAATTTTACTTTGTACAAATCTCTTTAATGGTCTTGCTCCATAAGCTGGTTCATATGCACTATCAAGTATAAATTCTTTAGCCTCTAAATCAAGTTCTATCTTTAGCTGTTTATCTTCTAGTCTTTTTTGTACATCACCTATTATTATATCAAGTATTTTAAATAATTCTTTTTTACTTAATGGTTTATATAAAACTATCTCATCAACTCTATTTAGAAACTCAGGTTTAAAATGCGCTCTTAAATTTTTCATTACATTATCTCTAGCTGCAAAATCTATTTCGCTTTCTTTATTAATACCATTTAACAAGAATTGTGATCCAATATTTGAAGTCATAATAATAATTGTGTTTTTAAAATCAACTAACCTACCTTGAGAATCAGTTATTCTTCCATCATCTAATACTTGCAGTAAAATATTAAAAACATCATTATGAGCTTTTTCAACTTCATCAAATAGTATTACTGAATAAGGCTTTCTTCTTACCGCTTCAGTTAATTGTCCTCCTTCTTCATAACCTATATATCCCGGAGGTGCCCCAACAAGCCTAGCTACTGAATGTTTTTCCATGTATTCACTCATATCAATTCTAATTAAATTATCTTCTGTATCAAATAATTCCTCAGCGATAGTTTTAGCTAGTTCTGTTTTACCTACACCAGTTGGACCAAGAAATATAAACGAACCTATAGGTCTTCTTGGATCTTTTATTCCTGCTCTTGATCTTATTATAGCATCACAAACCTTTTGCACAGCCTCATCTTGACCAATAACTCTCTGATGTAATATATTCTCAAGATTTAAAAGCTTATTTCTTTCACTTTCCATTAATTTTGATAATGGAATACCAGTCCACCTGGATATAATCTTTGATATCTCTTCTTCAGTAACAACTTCTCTAAGAAGTGCCTGCCCAGTTTTCAATTTGTCAAGCTCTTTTTCTTCATCTTCAAGTTTCTTTTGTAATTCAGGAAGCTTTCCATATTTGAGTTCAGCAGCTTTATTCAAATCATATTCTCTTTCTGCTTTATTTATTTCATTGTTTAAGTTTTCAATCTCTTGTCTTACATTATGAACTCTACTAATAGCATTTTTTTCATTTTCCCATTTCATTTTCATAGAAGAGAAATCATGTTTATACTCAGCCAAGTCTTTTTGAAGTTTTGAAAGCCTATCTCTACTAAATTTGTCATCTTCTTTTTTAAGTGCAGCTTCCTCAATCTCCATTCTCATAATATCCCTAGCTATACAATCTAACTCAGAAGGCATTGATTCGAGCTCTGTCTTAATCATAGCACAAGCTTCATCTACTAAATCTATTGCCTTGTCAGGTAAAAATCTATCTGTAATGTATCTATGTGATAATAAAGCTGATGATACTAAAGCAGTATCAGTTATTTTAACACCATGAAAATTTTCATATCTTTCTTTTAGACCTCTAAGAATTGAAATAGTATCTTCAACAGTTGGTTCATCTACCAAAACTGGCTGAAACCTTCTTTCCAGTGCTGGGTCTTTTTCAATATATTTTCTGTACTCATCTAATGTTGTAGCTCCAATACAATGAAGCTCTCCTCTAGCAAGCATTGGCTTTAATATATTACCTGCATCCATAGCTCCTTCAGTTTTACCGGCACCAACTATTAAATGCAACTCATCTATGAACATAATTATTTTCCCGTTGCTGCTTTTTATTTCATTAAGCACAGCTTTTAATCTTTCTTCAAACTCTCCTCTAAATTTAGCACCAGCAACAAGCGAACCCATATCTAATGAAAATATTTTTTTGTTCTTTAGACTCGTTGGAACATCGCCTTTTACTATCCTATGAGCTAATCCTTCAGCAATAGCAGTCTTACCAACACCAGGTTCTCCTATTAACACAGGATTATTTTTGGTCTTGCGAGATAAAATCCTTATCACATGCCTTATCTCAGAATCTCTACCTATTACAGGATCAAGTTCATTTTTCTTAGCTCTTTCTACTAAATCCTGTCCATATTTTTGGAGAGCTTCATAAGAATCTTCGGGATTATCACTTGTAACTCTCTGATTACCTCTCACTTGAAGTAAATTATTAAATATTGTCTGTCTGTTTACATTTATCTTTGTAAAAACGTTATTTAACTCACCTTTACAGTTATCTACTACTGCCATAAATATATGTTCAACCGATACATACTCATCCTTCATGTTTTGAGCTTCTTCTCTCGCCTTTAATAACATATTAGCGGTATCATTATTTATATATGTCTTATTTAACTGTTGAGTCTGATTATATATTTGAGGTTTTCTATTAACTATATTATCAATTTTTTTTATCAGAGTATCAGGACTAATTCCCATTCTCGTCAATAATCTAGGAACCAAACCATCATCTTGCTTGATTAAAGAAAGAGTCAAATGCTCCGGATATATTTCCGGATTCCCATATGTGCTTGCTATAGTTTCTGCATTTTGTATAGCTTCGATAGATTTTTGAGTAAAATCCTTTAAATTCATAAGAAAATCTCCTTTCATTATTTTTGTATTAACACATCTATATTACTACTTATTTATATTAAATAATATACTACTATAACTTGCAGTTTTCAATACAATTAATACCAATAATTTTTTAGTATTGTATTACCTGTAAACAATCAGTTTTTTCTTAGATTTTGTTTATTACTTTTTTTTAAAAAATTTATTATATTAAACCTATGAACTTAACTCAATCCATTCATTCATTAACTCATTTAGTTCATTTTTTAAAGTTTCTATTTCCTTATAAATTTGTTCTAGTTTTTCATAATCACTTGCATATGATTTCATTTCTTTCTCTTTAAAAATAATTTTATTTTCATGTTCTTGTATTAAACTTTCCATCTTTTCTAATTTTCTAAGTTTAATTTTCCTCTTACTATCTTCGTTCGATCTTTCTTTAACAGTAGTTTTTTTCTTTTTCGTTTCTTTAATTTCTTTAACTGCACTTTTTTTCTCGTTATAATAGTTATAATTACCTAGATATTCTTTTAATTTATAATTATTTACTTCAGCTATTTTATTAGCTATCTTATTTATAAAATATCTATCATGCGATATGAAAATAATAGTTCCTTCAAATGAACTTAGACCATTTTCAAGCATTTCTCTTGATTCAATATCTAAGTGGTTTGTAGGTTCATCAAGAATTAACGTATTTACATCCTGCTCAAGCATAATGCATAGTTTTAATCTGACTTTTTCGCCACCTGATAGAGTGGATATTTTTTTGAAAACATCATCCTTGTAAAACATAAATTTAGCTAATAAATTTCTTGCATTAAATTCGTTTAACTTCAACATCTCTCTGATATAATCAAGTATAGTTTTACTAGAATCTTCAAAAGTAATTTCCTGCTCTAAAAATCCAAATTTCACACCTGAACCTAATTTAACTAGCCCATTTTTAGGTGTTTCTTCACCTAATATTAATTTTAACAAAGTAGATTTACCACAGCCATTTTTACCAATTATACCTATACGTTCTTTAGCTTTCACTATTAAGCCAGCTTGCTTAAATATTATTTTGTCACCATAGCTCATATCAATGTCTTCGACTCTAACTATATCATTACTACTCTTTTGATTCAAAGAAAAATTGATATTTAATTTTTTATGATTTTGAGGTTTATCTATTTTATCCATTTTTTCTATTCTCTTTTCCATGTTAAAAGCTTTTTTAAACATGGCTTCATTATCTGCTCTAGTGCCCCAATCTCTAAATCTTTTAACAGCCTCCTGCATTTCACCAATCTTCTTTTGCTGTCTATTATATGCTTCTAATTGTAACTTACGTTGTTTTTCTTTTTCATCTATAAAACTAGAATAATTACCTTTATATACTTTAGCTTTACCATTTTCAATGTCAATAATCTTATTCACAGTCTTATCAAGGAAATATCTATCATGTGAAATAATCAAAACACAACCGTTATAATCTTTTAAATACTCTTCCAGCCATTCAATAGAATTTACATCTAAATGATTTGTAGGCTCATCAAGAAGTAATATATCTGGATTTTCTAGAAGTATTTTAGCAAGAATTACAGTCGTTTTTTCTCCACCGCTTAGCTCTATAAACTTTCTTTGCTTGTATTCTTCATCAATGTTAAATCCGATACAAACTTTGCTTAATTTCTCACTTATTTCATAACCTCCTAAATGTTCAAAGGTTACTTGTAGGTCACTATATTTTTTCATAATCGTTTCTAGTGCTTTATCTTGAACTACACTCATATCCTTTTCCAGCTTTTCCATTTCACACTTTATTTTTAGTACTTCCTCAAAAGCTATATTTAAAACATCTATAACTTTATAATCATCAGGATAATCTGGTATTTGGTCTAGGTAACCAACTTTTTTTCCTTTACTAATAGATAAGTTACCGTCATTATAATTCTCAATACCATATATTACTTTCAATATAGTTGTTTTACCCGTCCCATTCCTACCAACCATTCCAACCCTGTCGCCTGAATATAACTCAAAACTTATATTTTCCAATACTTTTACTGCTCCATAATATTTTGATATTCCTTGTAAACTTAACTCAATCATTACTAACACACCTCCATAATAAATGAAACTCCTGCAAAATCATAATTTGGTTTCTTTGCTCAATTAAATCTCCTACTCAGTTCCTTCTTGCTTTAAATCATAGCTTTAACTGCCTGCAAACAAAAAAAGCCAGATGAAATCTTCTTCACCTGACTTTTGGTCAATTATACCGCATATATAAACAATAGACTCCTACTCAGTACCTTCCTAGGAGCAAGCAACTCAACCAAATTAAGATTTGAGTTTTTAGCTTAAAAAAATCCGGACAGTAAATCCGGATTATCATTCAATAAAAAATTTTATCGGTAAAGATGATTTACTCATAATTTAATATATTCAATTTTGGACGTACTACTCCCTTGTAACTAACATCAGTAAATGCGATAGTAAAGTTTGTAGTTTTCATATCCAAACATATATTAATTAAATTCTGAGTATTCACCATTACACCTCCTTAATAATACTATATCCATTTTAACATAAATAATTATATTTGCCAAATTATTTTTTCTACTCAATCCTTAATCACTCTTATAAAAAGTCAATATTCTCTTTAAGTCAAGCGACGTTTATATTTAAACTATTTTAAATCAAAAAATAGCTCTGTCTTTTCTCCTGCTTCTTTAAAACCATATTTTTTATACATTTCCTTTGCAGTATCTTCACTATCAATTATAAGATAAACAATCTCAATATTTTGCTCACAAATTACCTTGAACTCAACAGGATAGTTCCGTACTAAACTTTATCCACATCATACTCCTTGATTGTAATTACCTGTTATCTCAATTGTATTTCCATCAGGGTCATCCACAAAAAAATAGTAATATGGTGAGGCAATATTCAAGTATAGAATTTCTGTTACTTCACCTATGTTTAGTTTTTTAATTCGCTCATATTCTGCATTAAGGTCATCTACATAAAAATTTAATACAAAATTGTTACCATATTGAATTTTTCTGTTTTTATAATATGTAAGATATTCATTGCTGTAATGTGTTTCTAAATTTTCTCCCTGTTTAATTAGCTCTTTATCATATTCTGGATTATATAAAGCAATACAGCTTCCAAAATCAAATTGTGCCCATCTATTATAATTCTGAGAAGATACTTTCATTTGTAATAAAGCTTCATAAAATGCAATTGACTTTTCAAAATCCTTTACTATTAGATAAGTAGAACCTAATTTTAACATATACTAATCCTCCATCAAACGTAATTTTATTTCTTTGTGTGATTATTTTTGAAATTTATTATATGCATGCTATTCCTTAACTCCAAATCTCTATTTTAAAATTTATTGTAATATAAATAAAAAATTAAATGATTATTTTTTGCTAACTCATTTAATCATCTTGTTAATGTCTTTGTACAGACTTATTTGTCATTTCAGCTCTAAAGCCTCTTTTGTAATACCCTTAGAGTTTTATACGCTATTACTTACATAACTTTAGAAGAATACATAATTAATCCTTAAAATAAACTTTTAGTACTAATGCCCAATCCATCATTTCAGCTGTTTTTTCAATACTTTCTTCCTGACTATAAACCTCATCATCACTTGCCATTAATCCCCATACACTTATTTCAGTATCATCTGTTGTAACAATTTCATCAGTTAACTCACATGGTGAGTAACCATAATCAGAATCAAATCTTTTTAGATACATTACAGAACTACTATACCCGTTTTCATTTCCCATAGCTGTAGTCATAATCATATCTTCCGATCGCTCTAATTCATTATTTATTAATTCTTTTAGAGATAAACTAATTTCACCGTCAAACTCTCCATCAATTCTCATTGAAAATATACAATTAGTCTCAGCTACTTTTCCATTTTCCCAAATTTGATATTTACAGCCAATGAAGTCCTTGTCTCCATTATATTTTATTTTAGCACATCCTGTGATTAATCCCATATGCGGCTGTAATTTCCTCGCTTCACCTTCAAAAAGCTTACTGCTTGAAACCTTAACAGTATTCTCATCTGTTATTTCTGCTTTAGAACAACCTGTGAAAATTAGTATCATGATTAATATTATACTCATAATTTTAAATTTGTTAGGCATTGCACACCCCCTATAAGATATATTGATGCTCATACTATCTGCTGTGGGATAAAATATTAATTCTGTATACCAGTGGTGTCAATAATGTAAACCAGACCTTTTCCATAAAATTATATTCTGTTTCATTTCATTATATTATCTAAATACACCATACTACGATTGATAATATGATTTTCACCTCTTTCTATCTCAGCTAGTAACTTATTTGCTTCATCATAGGCTAAGCAATAATCTTCTTCAGTGATAATCCTGTTTTCAAGCGAATCCTTCAATTCATCTTCATCCAACAATAGTGTTTCTTTTGATGGTAAATGAACAATATCTAAATATAAATCATCAAAATAAACTCTACCATCTTCAATTCCATTTCTTTTAATTATATCAAAATACCACTGTATTATTTTATTGTTATTATCTATCATAGTTGTTACGGCATAATGTTTGTTTATTGGCATATGTTGCATCCATTTATATCCATCATTAACTAATATTAATTCCTTTCGATTTATATTAACGACTAGTGGTTCTCGTGCTTTATCAATATATAAAAGCGATAAATAACCTTTAAAATATTTATCATCTATAAATTTTTCTATATATCTTCTTTGTATTACCCTTTTCCAGTCTAAACGATCTAAATATTTTCTTTTCATATTTTTCTCCATTATGTCGTAAACACCCCGTTACAATTCATTTTTAAAACAAGTAATTTCTTTTATAAGTAAATTTCGTATAATTTTTGCACTTATTCCTTTAAATATATCAATTCTTTAAAGTTAGTCATGTTAGCTTTAATTTACTCTTACATTTATGAACTTTGGTCGTAAATCTTTCTTTACTATATTTACCATCATTTATCCAATGTTGATAAATCTTTATTATGTGCAGTAACAACTGTGGTATAATCTATAATTAGACAATTTGAAATATACACTTTTATCTCTCAAATAAATATTCTTCGTGTACTTCAATTTCATCAAGTGAATTTACTTTGTAACCCATACACAAAAAATCAGATTGATAATCTAATGCTTTTCTAAATCTTAACTGTTGTTTTGATCTTACTATCTTTAAAGCTTCCTCCTTAGATACCCATTTTACTTCACTACTTTCATCACTAGTTCTCAGGTCACCTGATACATATTTACAAATAAAATCAATAGTAACAATTGTAGGTACTTCTTTAACTCCATTGTATCCCTTTTTCTTTTTTGTATTTGAATATATTCCGACAATGTTTATTATTTCTACATTAACACCTGTTTCTTCTTTTATTTCTCTGATTAACCCTTGTGGTACAGTTTCACCTGGTTCTACAATCCCACCTGGATACTCCCACCCTTTTCGAGGATTTTTTATAAGTAAAATTTCATTTTTATCATTTATTATTACTCCACCTGCAGCAACTATATGTGTTGGTAAAACCATGGAATCCCCTCCAATATTTATTTCATCATGTCTTACTATTAAATAAAAACTTCGAAGCACAACCTAAATAAGAGAGTACCTATATAAATCCCCATTTTCTATTTGGAAAATCAAAATACCAGTCCATTTGTCTTATTGTAGGAAACCCTAGAATCATATCCATTTTAATATTTGCCTTACTGTTTATATTTGACAAATTAATTGCAGCTACTTTATGTGATGTGAATTCGTAACCATTAATTGAATAATTCTTCATAATATATATATCTGTTTCACGTGACTCGCCAGTAGAATCCGTACCAATATCCTTACCAATTCTTTCGAATAAGCTCGGATTCCTCTTGACAAATTCTTCATCAACAACCGTAATACTTGCTCCTGTATCCCATAGGCATTTTGATTTTATTTCTTTGAAGCCAATATCAATATATGGATGATATTTATTACCTACTTCTAAATCAAAAAGGTTCTCAGGCATGATAGAATCATCCTCTTCAATTATCAATAACTCTTGAGTACTATAAGAAAAAACAATAACATGTTTTTTCAAAACATCTATACCTAATACATTCTTTATATTATCATTCAGATTATTTATAATATCTATCTTAATGCCATTTTCTATTATTGGTCCCAAACAAAGTTTATCTATATTGACTTCTCTACAGTTTAATGTACCAATCACACCACTAAATTTTTTTCCTTTACTATATTCTAAACTTTCAAGATATTCATCAGTAACCAGTGTAGATTTTGCAGCACCTGTATCTAATAGAAAATTATATTCTTTATCATTTATTTGACCTTTAATATAAACTTCAACATCATCATGTGAAATATCATTTTCTTCAAAAAAAAGCCTAATCCTTTGCATAAAATCACTCCTTATACTATAACGATTACGGTATGTTAGTTAACTAACATAAATCCAATCAAATACTGCATATTGCTAGCGTGTTATGTAAAATCTAAGAACGAGTATTATCATTCAATTTCTCTAAAATCTTATCTAGTCCCTCAATATATTCTTCAACTTCCTTCGGAAGTTCCATCTGTGTAAAAGGGTTACTACCTCGCTTATATGTAGATGCACTTCTAATCTCACCATATTCTTTACTCAACTCAATTACATCTTTTAGTGATTTAATCTCGTATTCAGTTATATCTCCATTCAATTTTATATTTTCTTGTATCTTAGTTAAAATTTGCGATAAACTATATATACTTTCTCCAAAGTTATCATTAAGTCTGGAATGATGCATAAGATTATTATCTATATAGATAACTTTTTGGTTAGTTCTTTCAAAAATATCAAGAATATCATCCTTCGCAATATTTTTCAACTCTCCATCTTCAAAAATTTGAGTGTTTAAATCATCAATTATGGCAAATAATAATCTCCATTCATTAGAGTAATTCATTTTAATAAACTCGTCTGCCATACGATTGCGATCTCTATAACCAGATCCTACTACTAACGTAATAACGCTTAAAATTATAATTATACTAATATATATTTTTCTTTTCATATTCCATAATCCTCCAAACTAATTTTTAGATTCATAACTCATACATTCAATAATAATAGTTCATGAACACTATTATTATTAGGATACAAACTTTAGTCAGTGAAATCTTCCTGCAATGAACCCCCCTACTACAACATTTTATCCAATATTCTTTGTATCTTTCTACAATTATTTTTTTGAAATGTGCATATATTTGTAATTTTATATTTGTATACCTAAAAATTCTTGTATTACATTTTTGAAATTAACATCTATTTCTCTTGAGAATAATAACAAGTATATGTACATTTAGCGACCTCGTAACCGTGTTGTAATATCAAATTGAAATTAGATGTTGAAGGCTTACTTAAGGTCGTAGAATAATCACGCACTTTAATCGCATCAGCAGTACACATACATTGTGTAACTAATTTTTCTCTTAAGTCTCCATGTATTCCACTGGCTTCAGTTATTGCTTCAGCACTATTTCCAATTTTGAAGTACATACCTTTTTGTGTACGCTTTATATAATCCATCACATTTCTATTACGCAACGCTCCAATCTGATCCATCGAAATATCAAGTAATCTTTTAAGATTCTTACTAGAAAGACCATCTTTCCTTTTTTTATAACCACTTGACCCTGAAGCATTACTTACAATAAGATAATCCACTCCTTCGCTTAAGCACCCGCCATTATCCATTTTGTAAACTGATTCTAATCCTAAATTATCATAAACTCCGCCATCCCATAGATGAATAATTTTATCTTTTGGAGGAGTCCAATCTTTTTTTGCATAACTAGACTTTATCCACGGATATTTATCTATTCGTAATTTATAAGGACCAATTAAAATTGGAAAACCAGCAGATGAAGCTACTGCAACAGCTAAAGGAAGCTTTGGGTTCTCAACATAACCTATTTGATAATCTCCCATTCTATCTTGTGAAAAGCGAAAACGTTTACCTGTTTCAAATGTTGTGCAATTAATATACCATGACGGATTCTTATCCAAGTCAGCAATCGTTCCTGATATACCCCAGTATTTTTCAATTACTTTTGCGATTAAATTAACTTTTTTATTCCACCACCACGGTGAGATAATCAATCTCATTAATGCAAGCTTCTCAATATCCTTTTCAAGAATAACTTTTTGAATTTTAGGTAGCACTTCATTTAAATATTCTTTACTATTAGGCCATTTAAAATCATTGTGTGAATATATCAAACCTATACATAAACTTGCTCCAGAAACTGACGAAAGACGTACAATATCTTCTAGCATATTCTTTTCTGCCATCCACTTTAGTACACCTAAATGGAAAATAGTTGCTCTAATTCCTCCACCAGAAAGTGCCATTCCAATCTTTCTTTGACCATCACCCATATTTATCCTCCTATTTATAAAATCTAAAGAACCTATATAATTCCCATAAATATTTTCTTTCTCTTATTGTTAATAAAATCCACACTATATGTTTCTAATAATAATAGTTGCGAATCAATTTGTGCCAATTTACCACATCTCTGCCATGATGCGGTACAAAGATTATATCTGGAAAAGTAAGTGTTATTTTATCTTGAATTTTTTCTAGTGCAATAGGAACAGATTACCGCACCTATATTTATGTAGTATATAAATTATAGGACAACCTCGCATTTGGTGTGGGATAAGATATTAACTTGCGTTGGATAGTGCTCTTTTTTCTTATTTATATGAGATTAAATCAGTTTCATTTATTTTGCTTGCATCAAATCTAAAGTGACCACTTATTTTTTGTCTTGATCTTGTCATAGCATCTTCTTCCCTTACCGGCTGTCCACCATTATGTATGATATATGGGACACCATTTTTATTGCGTCTATTTGATACTATTGCAATATGCTTATCACCATACGTTACAATATCTCCCGGTTGCCATTGTTCTATTTTTGAAGTATCAAGTGTCAATGAAAGTGCATATCGCTCAAAAAACACTCTCAAATTTGGTACTCGTCTAAAATCTATATTGGAATCTGGTTTACCATTAACCCTTGGATATAAATTAATATTATTCTTTATATCTTTATCCACCATATCCTTTAGATTATATCCTGCATTCTTAAAAGCTCGCCATATTACATCAGTGCAAACTCCAATATCATCAGGAGGATATCCCCCATTCTGATAAGAACCATCATATTTAGGTTTGTTCTTTGCATCTTTTCGTGCGCCAATCATTATATCTGTATAATCATCTATACCATTATTGTTAAAATCTACGGAACTGGTTACAGTTTTTATTCCAAATTTTTCAGCAAAGTAATAACTCTTGGGAATTAGATTCCAGTAATCTGCAATATAAATAATTACTACTACACAAAACAAGATAAATACTATGCACAACAATTTTAATATTTTCTTTATGTTCAAAGTAATACTCTCCTTCATCAATTATAAATACTCTTAATTTAATAATATGCAAATAACAATCAAAAACAACATAGTTCATCCCTATAAAGTCCTCACATAGACGTATATATAACTTATTATCATTTTACTACAAACTACTATAGTACTATTTCTAGGAATCCAGTTATCTGATTTTGGTCATATTCTTTCAATATCCCCTTACTTGGATCATAATATTTTCCATCATAGAAAAGTATTAAATGACCTTTTGTATTTATAATACAACATTTAGGAAGTTCCTGATCTTTTTTTAATTTATAAACCATTTTATTCGAGTGAACAATTCCATAGTAATCTAATGTTTCTATTACTTTGCTCAAAGATGCTTGCCATTTTTTTGCCTTCATTATCGTAATTACTTCTTCTAATTCTACTCCTGCCAGCATTGCAACACAAGCTTGTCCACACAATCCGTGTTGTGGCTGAATAATTTCAATATTATCTATTTTTCTTATGGGTTTTTCTAAGCTGTATGGACTATTATTATTGATACGTGTTAAAGATTCAATCGCTTCAAAAGATATATCAAATTCTTCTTCTAAATTTAAATCTTTCAATATAACCTTTGTTATAGGTATATAATAGTTTCCATTTCCTTTGGGCACTAATTTACATTCAAAAGTTAAATCCTCTATTGATACTTTTACAGGTATAAGTCCTTTTTGTCCTAATACTTCCCATACATTAAAAGGAATACTTATAAATGTTCTTGCTCTTTCTTTTAATAATTTTCCCCTAAACTTGTATTCCATTATAATCACTCCCATTACATCATTCAGTCGTAGCCTATTAATTCATACTCGACTACCCTCAAAAATATAATTACAAATATATTGTTATAACATAACTATATTGTATAAAAACTAACTACTCACGATATCCATATTCTTGCTTTATATAATACCTTTGAATCATATTAAGAGTAAAATCATATAGTTTCTTTCTATAATTTCCTTCTAGAAGTTTGGTGTTTTTTTCGTTCAAATAAAAATAATATAAATCTTCTATTATTTCTAAGTCTCCCATATCTGAAAAATGCTCTTTGCAAAATTGAATGACATCATTTTTTCTTATGCTTAATAATCCTTTTTCAATACATATACACCTAATAGTTTCCCAAGCATTTTTTATTTGAGTTATAGTACCATTGTTCACATCGTAATCGGAAATCCTATCACCTAAATCAATAACAGATTTTTGTATTCTTTTCATACGGATAGGAATAAAATATTGAGGTTCAATTTTGGTATAGAGACATATTATGTCTTGTCCATATATTACTTCATGGTATTTAATGCTATCAAAAGCGTATAACCACAGCTTTGGATATCCTTTTGGAATATTATCAATACTCCATTCATTTAATAATCTATGTCCACAGTCTTTTACAGTTTTAATATCTTGCCATTGAACGTCATAAAATAGTGGTTTTCTTTGCTGTTCTCTTTTGGGTAATTTACTTTGAATATTTTTTACTACATCTTCTATATGCCTCTTAGTTTGCAAATCTACATTTTTATGTACCGTTGTAATTGTAATATCAATATCACTGGAATCTTCAATGAAATCACCTCTTATAATACTTCCATCAATAATTACACTAACAATTTCATTCTGTATTGATGAACTTATTTTTTGTAACTCACATTGTAATTGTTGTATATTTTCTAGAACTTTATTTAGTATCATCTTATCATTTATTCTCCTAATTAATCTGTTATTTCCATTTATCATAAAAAAACATATCATTTCTACTTTCGTTACTTTTTGGACTTGGAATTTCATCTGCATAACCAATTGGTACAAGAAGCTGACAGGTAATATGCTCTGGCAATCCTAATATTTTATTTATTTTTTCTATATCCATAAAATCAACTAAACAACCACGTAAATTATGCGAAACAGCAGTGAGAATCATATGCTGAGCTGCTATGTAAACAGGTGTACTTTGCATTAAAGTTTTACAGGCTTTACGATTTTTATGTTCTCTTAGTAAATTAACAATATCCTCACTATATCTAAGTTTATTCCCAATAACACCATAGTCATCTTCCTTTTGATCTCCAATATCCCAACTAATATCACAACAACAAACAAAAATAACCGGTGCTTTTGCTACCCACTCAGCCCATAATGCTGCACCCGCAATTTCATTTTTTACTTTAGTATCTTTTATGACTCCAAAATAATAATTACAGGTATCTGTTTCGGGAGCAAGTTTTGCACTTTCCAAAATATCATTAATAATACTATTGCTTATTTCTAAGTCTTTAAATTTCCTTACTGACCTTCTTTTTCTCATTACCTCTAATAATTCCATGATATCCCCCTTCTTTAAATTAATATATTGCTAGCCTATTTTACAAAAACTCAGCACTTTACGCTAAAAATATTGTTATGCGACGGATATTTTCACACCCTAATTCATTTCATTCAATGTATATTTTCAAGAAACTTTGTTGTAAAATTTTTCTTTGTAATATCTTCGATAATAATATCATTAATTGAAGGCACAAGGTTTATATCCTTCAACTCTTTAACCGTCACCCACTTGCAACCTGTGCTCACTGATGAACCTGTAGGATCGTAATCAATTTCTGTCGGAGCTACCACGCCTTTAGATTCATCTATTTCACATCTAAATACGTGACTCAAACTACCCCGTGAACCATATCTATACTCATCTCTTATAGGATTGTACTCATATATGTATAGCATCTCTTTAACATGAACACTCAATCCACTTTCCTCGAGTACTTCCCTAGCTACGGTAGCTCTTAAAGTTTCATCAACTTCAACACCACCCCCAGGAAGATTGTAATATTCTCCATTATTAAATTTATTTAATAACACTTTATCATCTTTAATAACTATAGCTCTTGCACTCAATCTATAATTGCTCATCTTATACTCCTTATTCTTGTTAATCAATAAATATTAGTTTTCAACATAAAAATATCTAATGGTTAGTGTACTATCATTAATTACTTTCCTAAATAAATTTTCCCAATATCAGAAATGGTTTTCTTTATGAAATATCCTTTTCATAGAATATTTTTAATGAATGTACTAGTGTATTACAATTATTGAAAAAAATGTTTATTTTACAATTTATTGTGCAGTTATTGTAAAAATAATATCTCCAAACTCTTCTTTCCATTCTTTATATAATATTTCTGTATTTATAAATAATTTGATACTGCCTTTACTTCTAAAATATTTTATAACATCATATGTAACTTCAATCGCTTCGCAAAAATTCTTTCCAACAGTCTCAAACATAACATCTTTATCTGCAATACCTTTATTAACTACTGTAGCTAATATTTCAATTTCATTTATAATTTTAAATACTCCCAACTTACCAAGTTTAATTACTTCATCTTCGCTTATATTATTATCATCATAATCGTCTTCAATAAATGCATAAGCATTAGAAATGTTTTGTGTATTTTTCCCATTTCCAACTAATTCAGACTCATATTTTTTTAATACTGGAAGCACTTCTTCAGAAAACCTAGTTATATATTCAATAGATTTTTCTACAGATAACCTATATTGAGTCTTTTCACTTTCTTCCTTCATTATTCTTAGCTGCTTATACCCAATAAAAACTGTTAGACCAATTCCAATTCCTGTAATCATATATATTATATTAAGTACCTCTTTTAATATCTCGTACCAAACCAATTTGGATACCTCCAATCAATTTATCCATATTTTTAATTTCATAAATCTTATTACCTTAAAGAACCCCCTCTAGTAAACATATTCATTTCCTTTACTTCATTAAAATACCCTATAATTTTATAATCTGGGCTCATATTATCTATCAAATCGTTATTTCTATATATCTCAATTGGAGCAAATGCATTTAGTATAATCTCTTGATTTGGATATATATTTAATTTATTTGAAACCGCTTCTATTTTAAAACTGTTATCTTTATATCCATTTTTTGTTTTTATAGGTAAACTCACAAATAGTATATTATGTTTTACTAAATATGAGCTATTATTCTGTAATTTTACAGTATAGTTAGTTCCTTCTGGCATTTCATTAATTTCTACTAATTTTACATTAATTTTCTCAATTTCTTGTAGTAACTGCTCTGTATTTTTTGATAATTCTTTTTTGTATCTTATGGTATTATTTGAACATCCTATCATATTGGTTAAGAAAAATAAACTAACAATTAATAAATATAATTTCAATCTTTTTTTTATCATTTTACCTCCTATATAACAAATAATATCTATTATCATCTCTACTTTTTCCCCGACCTAAGAATATGTGTAGTAGCAGCTACAACAACACCAAAACGTATTAATGTTATTACTATCTGTCCCTTGGTGTGGTAATATAAAATTATCGTAGTAGAACCTTATCTGATTCCAAATTGCCAATAATATTAATTTTACTAGGCTTTAAAATCAATAGAATTATTAAGCATCCTAGTATAACTGTTAGAATCCCTTTCATCGATTTATTAAGCACAAAACCACTTCCCTTCTTAACTTATATCTTAATTCATTGTAATAATCCTGTTTAGTGTAATAATCAGTATAGAGAACACCAAATCTTAACCCATATTTAATCTAATACGCTTTCCTTAGATTTCATATCTCCAATAATATTAACTTTTGTTGGTTTAAGAGCAAGTATTGCTAAACAAATACCTATCGAAACCAATAAATACTTCGTAAATCTATCAAACATAAAACCATCTCCTTTGCCATTTATCATATATATCGTAACGTAACATTATGATATACCTAAAAGTTTTAACCCAATTATTAATATTCTTTTATTCAATCTATTATGCCACTTCCTTAATATATACTAATAATTTTTAATAGCACTAAACTCTACTTTATTCTATTTTTAGTTATTGCCTAGTAGTCTAATGTCGCTTACGACACAGAATTTATCTTCATGGTTGTGATTGTACTTGGTGAAGGGATTGATACATAATATAAGAATGATGTATATCACTTTGTATACAGATTATTCTCATAAGCTTTTGCCATTGTTATTAAATCTCATTATTTAACCATTTTTCTAATTCAGAAATTATATCTGCATATCGTCTAATAGCTTTTATTGTTCCTGTTACCTGAGCAGTCCCCATCTGCTGTTCTTTTTCATCAGTACACTCAATGCATAAAGATCGTTTTAAACTATATTCCAACCAACCTAACTTACCTAAAAAACCATTTGCTAAGACCATTCTCCAATTTGCTTGTATTGTTCCATATCTTTTTTTATATCCATTTATAAAAGCAAAAAACCTTTCTTTATCAATGTTTCCTATTTCATTTTCAGACCAGTAAATAGCTGTTTCAATTAATTCTTGCATAGGATTTGTATAATTAGCTGACTCCCAATCAATAATAATAGGATTGTCTTGAGTCCACAAAACATTTTTAGAATCTAAATCCCTATGACTAATAACCATATCTGATGCAAGCTGTTTTGCTGATTTCTTTGCCTGCACATCCCAATCGTAAAGCTTATCAATGGTTTCAATTAACAGGTTAACCCATACTGCATTATTTGCTTGTCCTATTTTTAAATAGTAATTCCAATCTGTTAGCTGTACATTATCTGACCATTCATTAATTATTCCTAACTCTGAAAAATTCGTCATATGTATATCCGCAAGAATACCACCTATTTTTTCACAATGAATGATATTAATTTCATTAGGTTTTAGACTTTTACCATCTACCCAATCGAACACAAGGTAGAATTGCTGGTCTATTTCTTGCAGAAAAGTGCCATTAAATTTAATGGCTGGAAGAGCGGGTATATTTATTAATGCAGTATTTGCAATTCGTTCTGAATTAATAATGTGCTGCATCGCAACAGGTCTAAGCATTATTTGAGGGTTTAATGCTTTAATTGCATATTTCCCTTGTGTGGTTTCAATAGCATACATTCTATGTAAAAGCCCACCCACTATAGCTTCAGGTACACCGATTATCTCCCCAAGTTGTAAGACATTACATAATTTTTCAAATTGCAAATTGTACTGAATATTATTCATCTTATTGTACTCCTCTTTACGTTTTATGTGAATTATATAAATAATCCTTATCACCTTTATATATAAAATAGCTATATAAACTTTTTTCACTAAGTTTACGCTAAATATGTTCCTCTCATTAAACACAATCTTTTACACAAATCTAATAAAGATGCTTTTTTATATCAATATGCTATTTTAAATTATATCCAGAACTCATAATATAATCTAAATATTTCTGAATAGCTTTCTCTTTATCACCTTCTGGTGCAATTATATATAGTTTTTCGTTATATAAACTGATAAAACATTCCTTACCTTTATTAAACAATATAATATCTCCTATAATTTCATCATTTGCATTAGCATTATCATAGTGAACAATTTTTCCAATCCACAACTCATCTTTTTTATTCATTAATAGTATATTTTCAATGATTCTAATACCATCATAACTAATTTCAATTCTATTATTATTATTATTACTATCATTGAGATATGCTTTAATTATAACCTCAACTTGCTTAATATAAAAATTGCTAGTTTTATTATCAACATCTTGATAAAAACCATAGCCTTTTAATTCTAAATCTAATTTATCGTTATTTGAGTAAATCATTAATAAAATCATTACAATTAACAATAAACATACTATATAACTTATCTTCGTTCTTTTCATTTTACCAATCCCCCAAATAATAGCAACATTATTAATAAAATTGGTATCATGTAATATTTTATAAATCACGGGTCATAGTAGTGCACAAGGTATAAAGAAAAACAAATTCAAGCCATTGGTATACACCGTTATTTAATTGTTTATTATCTATTTTAAAATTTTTTCTTTTCCCAATATAATAGAATTATTATAGCTATAATAAATAGAATTAATATTTCATAATGATAAAGAATACCTTAAAAATTAAATTTTCAAATAGTATTAATGTCATACTATCTGCGCCAAAAACATGCTCTGATAATAAACTTATTTAATGTTTTCGCTAAGTAGTTAGAATTAGTATTTAAGTTAAAGTATATATTTGATTTGACTACAAAAAATAGCTAATGAAATGATATTAATGAAACTTAATCTAGTATATGATTAAAATATTATATGACAGCCTTCTTCAATATTATACTCTTATTTACCATAATAGTAAATGGTTAACTGAACCATCTTCTTTTTTTGTAACAAGAATGACTTACGAAATACTATACTTTTTATCATAAACTAACTAAAGTCAAGTATTATAAAAAAAGTTCTAATTAATTGAGTATGTATAACAAAAAAACCTTTAAAACATAAGAAAAGATAAATAATTTTGTGAAAATTTAGTTCATTTTGTTTTATTATTTTTTGCTTTATGATTTTTTTCATATTCCATACACATTTAGTTACAAAAAAATCCAGCCTTCAGCTGGATTTTTTATCTTACTATGGCGCTACATCAAATGGATTTGCATATACTCTTGGGAATTCTTTCTTTTGAGTATATGTTATAATACCTTCATTAGCTATATCTAATGTTCCATTTGAATTAATAGGTATTATTTCTCCAGTTATTTCATATAACATACTATCTTTAGTCACATGAATTCTATTGCCTTCATATCCATTATCCGTAAACCATGATGGTAATACATATTTATTTGTTTCACTTATACTTTCAACATCCGTTGTATTGACACTTGATGAATCTATATATTGAGTACTTCGCTTATACCCTGAACTCAACGACAACCAATTTTTGAATTTGGCTACCAATGACAAGGACTTACTTTTATTTTTTACTGTTGTCCTTTCAGTAGTTGAACTTACTGCAATTTCTTTTGATATTGATATTGTCTGCTCTAAACCTGGAAGTACCGGTTCTCCAACTTGCTCTCCTGGCAACGAAATTGAATGATATACATTTGTAAGCGGACTTTCTTGTATTACTAGTTTGTAATATTGATTATTATCATATATTATTTCTTCCATACCACTTGGAACTAAATGAACAGGTTTGTTTAAGTTAAATTCATTTGGTCCATCTATTGTCCAAGGCATAACAACACCTTCTACTACTGGCCAATAGAATTTATACTCAACTATAGTATTACAATCAGGATTGTATGGTTTGTAATATCCTTCATCTACCATTAAATTCCATAAATTTCTGCCACAATGTCCTGTGCGTCCATTTGCTAAAACAACATGTACTATATCATTATCTTCCTCTGGATATTCTTCAAGGAAAGGAAGAAACATATCGCAGCCATTTAGGATTTTGTTACAGCATGCACATCTATATACACCATCATAGGGTTGTTTTGTTTTATAAGTATTAATAACAGAAGTATATCCAAAGTTTTTGTCACTTGTCGCACCATCAACAATTATTTCTGCTACTATATCATAAACATAATAGTTTGTAAAAGTGTAGAAATCTGCTGAGTTACATCCTTCAAATTGAGGTAAGTTTGGAACTTTATAAGTTTTAGTATATTCACTTTCTGTCTTGTTTATTTTAGTATTTGTGTTACTAGTTGAATAAGTTTTATCAAATGAGAAATCTGCTGAAAAACTAAAAGATGTGAATGATTTCAACACTTTTTGTATAGTACTTGCCATTTTATCATTGCTTGTTATACCTAATCCAAATGAAAATGAACTATTTTTCTTTTTAACACTGGATGTACCCACTGTTTTTTGATGGATGTTACTTTGTGTTGTTGTACTGGTTTGTCCATTAGCTATAGATTTTATTCTCTGTAGCCCTGTATATGGCAAACTATTTGTCTCTTCTTCATTTAATGTTGCACTAATTATTTTTAATTTATTTTTCACACCATCTACATAAAATGTTTCATATGTCCCAGGTAAAGATATACTAGGAGTAGCATTATAACTGCTTTTTTCTACAAATCCATTATTCTCTTTGTCTAGAACGTAATATACTGGTTTATCATTACTGATTGCAACAGAACTATTATTAAATGGAGCTATCACCAACAATATACATAATATAAACAAAACAATTTTCTGAACGTTTTTCATAATATCCCCCTTTTTTTACACGACAATAAAACCATAAAAGTTTTATAGTCATAATATACAAAAGAGGCCTCTTCAGTTACATTTTACCATATAAATCTACTTTTTTCAATATATTAGTAAAATAATCACTAGTAGTAAAAATTGGTATGTTTTTTATGTAATTACTACTGTTCGCTATTTATTATGTCTTTTACCATATTTTACTTATATTTTCCATAATAAATATTTAAGTGGCATTCTTCCTTTTTTACATAAAAAATATACAGTTAACTAACTGCATATTTCAGTAGTACCATATTTCTTTTTATTTGTTGAAATCACTCATACTTTAATAGCTTGCTTTAAAATACCAGATTTTTGTATTCTATAAATAACAAAATATTGAACCCTTATATTGTTCAGACTGATGTACCAAAAAACATCATGAATAATTTTGCCACTTTAAATCATAATCATTTGGGAGCTTCTTTTCAATAAGGTCTAAAACTTTACGTTTTTAGTTAATCATTAGTCTCTTGGTAAATTACTATTATTTTTAATTTCTTTGACTTCTTCGTCCAGCTCATTCATTTTTTTCTTTATTTCTTTTATCTGACCAAGACTAGACATTCCATAAATGAAGCCCATTGACCCTAAACTCATACCGATTATCCCAAAAACAAAACTCATAGATTCCACTATTTTATCCTCCTTAAAATGTTTATTTTATTATAGTTCTTACGATTTTGAAATACATGTTGAATACGGAAATAACCGATTAGTTAAAGTTTTCATTTAAGAATTTCAAGATTGCCAAAGAAAATTCAGTATCTTCTATTGGATTTTCAAAATATTCAGTATAGCAAATAAAGTGTTCATCGCCTTCTCTTTCAAATATTTGAATGTTATCTTGTTCTTTAGCCTTAACAATTAATCGTTCAAAACTTGCATAAGGAACTTGTGAATCCTCTGTAGAATGTGCTAATAGGGCTGGTCTTCCATTGAGCTTTTGTATCTCTTCTAAAGGATTAATGTCTAACTTATTAAATCCATACGTAAATCCCATATATATACTTACAAATGGTTTTTCAATTGTAACCATGAATGAAGGAATTCCCATATTAACCATATTATCACAAAATGCATCTTGCCATGATGAATATGCAGAACAACTAATTAACCCATCAATTTCTGGTATTTCTCCTATTGAGTTAATTGCTGTTGAACCTCCCATAGAAGTTCCCCAAACAACTATTGGTACATCTTTATAATTTTTATTACCTTTAATATACTTAACACCTGCTTTTACATCAAGATATTCATCCATTCCCAAACATACTTTATCTCCATCGCTATCACCGTGAGCTCTCATTTCAATTAATAGTGAAGCATAATTATTATCCTTCAACATTTTTGAATATCCCCAAAAAGCTGTAACTGATGGATTTTGAATACCAGACAGCAGTATAACAATTGCTTTTGGCTTTTCAGTATTAACTTCCCATGCAGCAATAGAAAGGCCGTCCTCTGTTGTTAGATTTATAGATTCTGATTTTAAACCATATTCATTTGAAGAATAAACCTCTACATCCATGTGAGAATTAACCATGTCACTCATTACCAAAGCTGGAATTGCAGAAAATATACCAATAAGAATACATAGTAAAATCGAAATCACGGCAATTATTATCTTCTTCTTTTTTGATATCTTATTCTTTTTCAATATCCAACCCCCTTAATAATAAAATATTTTATTAGACTAGTGTTCAATATCGTATAAAGTTTCTGGTTAGCAACGCCTTCGAGCTTTACAAGGAGTCGCTCATGGCTATGAGCCTGAGAACGCCTACTATGAAGACAGGTTCAGTAACCCTATCTTAATATTTTTTTAATCATATCAATAGACTTAATTATTTTTACGTCTTTATCTACCACTTCAAGAATAATTTTTCCATCAAAACCACATAACACATTATTAAAAATGTAATCAAAATCCAATTCACCGTCACCAATTGGTAAGTGCTCATGAGTCACATCAAAATGTTTATCAGCAATATGTAACATTTTTGGTTTCTTAATAGCTACTATCTTATTAAGATGATCATAATTATCAATATGTGCAATATCCAGCAATAATTCTACGCCTATATTTTTTGAATATAGGGTATTTATTTCATCTGCATCATAATTAATAGGGTCTAATCTACTATTGTTCTCTACAAATAGCGTAATACCTTCTTCCTTAAATAAACGATTTGCTTCTGAAACTTTTTCACTCAGCTTAATAATTGTAGTTTTTGTTATTTTCTCACTCTTACATACAGGGTGAATTATTACTTCATCATGAGTTAAGTTCTTCAAAATTTTTATTATCTTCGGAACATGTTCTTCAAATTCATTTATATCTAACAAAGCATGTATAATAACAGGAAATTTGCTATTTAGAATAACTTCTTCCTTTGGTTCTGGAACTTTATCTAATACTATCTCTCCGTTAGCATACCATATTTGCATGAAATCGAACCCATTTTCCTTTGAAAATTCAACTTCATCTTCATAGTTATTAAACCATCTAATACTTCTTCCATACTGTATCATTTTAATCTCCCTTTTTTCTCACTATCTATCCATTAAAAAAAGCCATTATTAAGATTTCTATAATCTTATGGACTTCTTCTTATTAAACTATACACAAGGATAAAATTCTTCTATCTTTTTTCCCACATGGTGGCTGTAGCAAATGGTCGCATTCCAATACTATAATAGAACTGTTGTGAAGACCCTACCAAAACCTTCTTTGCGCCTAGTTTTCCCACACGTTTTATCCCCTCTAAAACCGCAGCTTTCCCGAGTCCCATTTTTCGATAATCAGGATCAGTTGCTACTGGTTCTATAACTGCAAAGCCAGCTACCGGATCATACCACATACCACAATACGCAACAAAATTTCCGTTTGGTCCAATAACCGCTATTTTAAGACTTAAATCAACATTAGGGCGAATTATTTCAGTTTCTTTCATCTGTTCTTCTTCTTTTGTAAAATGGAATTCACCTTCTCCATTTAATTCATGATTAAACCCTTTCCACAACACACGACCATATTGATATAAGTCAAAGGTTTCTTGCATACTTGTAACATGAAATCCTTCAGGCAATTTATATGTTGTAGAAGTTTTATCCAAATAAAATATTGCGTCACTTTCTTTCTTATCCGTAGCTACAAAACCCAACTCAGCAGCAATATCCTGAAAATCATAGTCATTATCTGAAATTATCACTCCAAACTGCTGACCCTTCGAAAGATTATCTGTTGCATATAGCAACATCTCTTTTTTCAAATATCCATATTCGGGTAAGGCTAGACAAAAAGCTTGGCCTAATTGACAATCAAAAGTTGCTATCCCTACAATATCTTCATTTTCCTCCCAAATACCGATTTTGCTTACCGCTGACTTATCCAGATACCCATGAGTTACCATCCAATCCCATCTTGTATATGTAAATTCTGCATACCCCAATTTAATAAAAAAATCTCTTACCATATGATAGTCTTTTGTAATACCAGGTTGTTTTGTATAATTTCTAAACTCAACTGACATACTATACCTCCCATTAATTACTAAAATATCTATATCTCACATACTACAGATAATATTGCCTAACATTTCTTCAAATTAATAAATACTATATACATCATATATCCGATTATCGCGCCTAATACATTTTAATACAATATCATCTACATCAAAATTTCCCAAGATTTGTTACTAGCTAAAACATCCTAATTTTGTATAATTGCTTTCATCATTTCTAATACCTATTTATCATATATACCTACTAACTAAAAACACTATTAATATGGTCACTGCATAATTCAACACTGCTTCAATTTTTCCACCAGTAGTCATAGTTATTATAAACCTTATATTTTTTTTACATGGAAAAAATAATTCAATTCCACGCTTTGTAAACATATCTGATATTAAATGTGAAACATATCCTATGACCAACCCATTGTAAAACCATAGATTATGATCTCTGAGTGAAAGAACTGCAACTGAAATAATTCCTAAAGCTAATAAGCTATGTGTAAAACCTCTATGATGTGCAAAACCTAGCAATGCTATATACAGTGCTCCAAAATACAAATATTTTAATTTATACGAATACCCTGCGCTTACAAGTATTGCTCCTATTAGAACATAACAAAGCTTCTTGAATAACTTATTCTTCACAGGTAGTAAATTGCTAATCTTACTTTTATCATGATCTAAATCTGGTATTAAAGCGCCTACAGCCGCTCCTATAGTCATCATAGCTGTTGTATCGATTCCTGGTTGTTTTCTCGCTATTAGTAATGCTACTGCTGCTCCTATTCCCATGTGTGTCTTACCTTGCATTACATGCCTCCAATTATGTCATGATTTATTTAATTTTACCTAATTTATCTAATGGCCAAAATCTAAATATAGCTTTTCCTTCTATGCTTTTTATATCTACAAATCCAAATTCTCTACTATCTGAACTTCTTTGTCTATTATCTCCCATTGCAAAAACTTTACCTTCTGGTACAACAGCAGGTAACTTAAAACGTCCCTCAAATGTACTACCCTTAACATAAGGTTCATTTAATTCTACACCATTAATATAAACTTTATTATTTTTTATCATTACCTCATCACCTGCTACAGCAATGACTCTTTTTACATATCTGTTTCTTCTAACCTTCTTTGTAAATTTCATAGTTAAGTCTTCTATAACATTACTAATTCTATCTTTGAAACCATTTCTTACTTCACCTTGTAAAAAAACTATTATATCTCCAGCTTTTGGTTCAGAAAAATGATATTTAATTTTATCTAAATACAATCTATCATTTTGTATCAATGTATTTTCCATAGACCATTGTTTAACTTGTGTTATTCCATATACTTCACTATTCAATAACACAACTATTATTACTACTCCTAATAAATATGCTATCCATTCAATTATTTCTCTTAAAATACTCTTGCTTTTATTCATTTTTCCCCTCCTGTTATATGTATTATTGCACGTTTATAGCAGCAAAATTAACTGATATACCAATAATACCACTGTATCTATATTTTGTAAACAACTACACTGATTTCAGTATGAACAATATGTATATAATTTATAATTACTTGCCTTGCTCATATAAGTTTTAAAGTACAAAACCTTCGTTCTAAATTAAATATATAAAAAGATTATGCCTCTCCAGATTTTATAACATTTAAAAATTTCCTCTGCTTATAAAAAATCACACAAATCATTTTTATAATAAAATACCTGAAAAAATATATTATATATTATTCAATTTTATATAGATAATTTGGGTTGAATGTGTTATTATATTTTTGGTCTAAGGAGGTGGGTAATTTTATGTATACGATAATAGGTGGAATATTGACTAGTCTAGGCATTATACTTTGGCTAATAAATATGTTTGATTCTTTTAAATTACATAATAACACATCAATTGATGTTTCTAATAGCCTACACATTTAAGATATTATTAAATCTATACTGAAATCATAAAAAGACGATACAAAAACAACCGTCTTTTTATTATATCCCTAATTTAACATACCATGTCATTGGTATGAATTTAGATAAAACATTGGTAAATTTAAAGATACTGCTAATCATTTCTGTACCTAATATTATTGACATCAAAAATAACATCTGACATGCTAACATATAACTCTTCTTAGTAGTAAACAATCTTGAAATAATTATCATAACTATCCATGTACAACATATATATACTATAGTTGATACCAATGCTACAATGAATAGTTTGATGTTTTGATAATGCCCAAGTATTAAATATGTTATTGTATACGGAATCATTATATTAATATATGAAGCAATCATATATGCACTATAGTATTTTAATTTGCCTATTCCCGCAAAACTAAGTCTACTAATAACCCCTCTACTATTATCATCTACAATACCTTTACAGCGATTTATAATCATAAATAAAATTGTAATTCCCCAAATAATAGTAAAAATGTGTTTGCTATTATCACATGTATTCTCTATATTTACATTTTTAACAGAATGAATTTTGACATCAAGTATATTATTCTCCCTAGAATTATAAAATAAATCTCTTAATTCGTCCATATTATAATCAGGTGTTATTTTTTTTATTCTATCTTCAATATCTTTTAACATCCAACTACGCACCACTATTAAGCTTACCCTATCATTTACCCACTTTATAGCAGTTGAATCCACTTCCTTATTAGCAACTAATATATTACTGAACTCTCCATTTTCTAGCTTGTTCTGGAAGCCTTTTTTTATCTCATATACAACATCATACTTACCCCTACTCAAAAGTCTCATACTTTTATCTATATCATCTTCAACTATTAAATTCACCTGTTTGTTGTTTTTTATATTATTAATTAGATCTTTTGACATGTCCGTATTATCATAGTCAATAATAGCAATATCAAATAATGTCTTGCTATCATGCCATTCTTTAAAAACACTACAAATAGCTAAAATTGCTACAGAAATAAGTATGAGCGCCATTATATTAGATTTACTAATCAACTGGCTCTTAAATTTATATTTTAATATTCTTATCATTTTACACACTCTCTCTTTCTGTGAGCTAAATACAGCAAGAACATGAATAATACCAAATAGATAATAAATACTATAGTCTTTAATATAGTAAATCGTGAATTTAATATAGCATTATGTCCTATTGTAATAAAATTCACTTTACTCATATATTTAAATACGCTATTCATAGAAGTAAGTGGTATTATAATCCCACTAGCATAAATCATACATGTCCAAAATGTAAACATTGTAATATTCCTAAATATATTGTTATCTGCAAATACATGGAAAACCATAACTATTAGATTGATAATCAAATTAATCCCAACAACATAAAGTGCAGTCTTAAAAACATCTACATAAGAAAATGTTCTTAGTATTATAGTAAATAGAATTTCAAAAGACATTAGTATAATACTTACAAATAACGTACCTACTAAAACCTTGGCAGCATAAATATCCCACCATTTATAACCACTAAAAAATATCCTTGTAATTCTACCTTTGTTAAAATCATCTATAATATCAGCCTGATATAATATTGTAAGAATAATAGCTATAAGAATTAATGCAGATGTAAAATAATAGTTTATTAAAGAACCACTATATTTATCCAAATCTACAGAATCTTCAAATACGCTACCTCTTATTAGAAAAGTGCTCATATAATTTAAGGCAATATTATTTAATTCATCTAATCGCTCATCAAAATTATGTCCATTTGCTTTCATTACGTTCCAATAAACCATTGCTCCATGTTGCCCTTCGTTTAAAACCTCAACTAAACTATTTATATACTCTACAAGGAACTTTACAGTTATATTTGTTTCATCATTTATATATAAGTCAAATGATGTATTTTGTCCATTATTTAATATATCAGTAGTCCCTTTCTTAACATTTATAATAGCTACTACTTCATTCGCTTTTAGAAGCTCTAACCCTTCTTCTAAAGTAACATCTTCAAATTCTATAATATCTTTGAGCTTATTGTTCGTTATATTACCTATCAAAGTACTTACTTCAATTGAGTTATCTTCTATTGCTAAGGCAACCTTTGAATCTAGTTTGAAATTTTTATTATTGTATAAAAATTCAAACATGTTAACAAAAATGATAAGCACCAAGGCTAATAAAACAACATTTGAAATGTGGTTAAAAATGCGTTTTATCTCCATTTTTATTAACATGTACAATTTTTTGTATTCATATCTTAGATTTAACTTCATCATTAAAATCTCCAAAATATTCTTGTCTTCCATTTTTAATAATCAACAGTTTATTACATGTGTTTTCTAAGAACTCTATTAAATGACTTGTAATAACTACAATTTTACCACTACCACTTAACTCATTGATTATACTTTCTATATCTCTTCTAACCGTATAATCAACACCTACAACAGGTTCATCCATCAATATAAATTTAGGATTAGTTATTAAAGCAATACCAATATTTACTCTTCTTTTTGTTCCACCAGATAATTTAGATACTTTAGTATTTAAGTTATCTACCAAACTTAATTTTTCAGCTATATACATTGCTTGATCAATATTTTCTTTATTTGAAGAACTTGAAGCTGAAAACAAAAGAAAATTATCTTTTATAGTTAGTTCTTCATACAGTGCAACTTCTTGAGGTACATATCCTATGTTTCTCTTTAAATTATCTGTGCATAATTTATCATCTATAAAATAAGACACCTTACCTGATGAAGGTTTTAATACTGTAGATATTATAGATATCAATGTGGATTTGCCGGTCCCATTAGGACCGACAATACCCAAAACATCTCCATCTGTTAATTTAAAGCTTATATCCTGCAAAATATCTTTATTTCGTATTTTCTTAGATATATTTTCAACACTTATCAAATCTACATTCCCATTCCTTGTAACATAAATGGTAACATAAGTTTCATTTGAGCAAAATACATATCTACAGAATTAATAATTGTATCACTTTCTTCTTTAGGTAATATCTTAGATTCTTCTTTTATATCTTTAACTATTTCTTCTATAGCTTCTCCACCTAAAATCTCTCCAAGGTTTTTAATTACTTCATTAGTTAACTCTTGAGTTAAACTTTCGTTATTTTCTAGATCCATAATATTTATTTTGTTATTAGCATCATCTTTTATATCAACTTTTACATCTTCACCAAATGCATTTATTGTGAAAATTTCTTTTACTTTTACCATTTCAATCTGCATATCAAGTTCCACTTGTCTCATCATGTTGTCATTGTCAATAGAAACTATTATATCGCTTGACATTTTTTCTAGTTCTTCATTATTCTTAGGTAGCATAGAAATTTCTTTAAGCTCTTTTAATAATTCTTCTAGTGCTTTATCCCATTCAGTATCTATACTATTTTCAATTTCTTTCATACCTTCTTTGAATTCATTTTCAGTTATATCAAATTTTTCATAATCTTTATTTTCTAATACAAGTTTTTCTAAATCATTTATTCTTGCTTTTACAAGTGCTTTAACTGCTTTATCATCTTTAGCAACCTCAATTAATTTTGCATAAACATCATAGATATCTAAAATTTCAACATTTACTTTATATTTAGTAACCTTAACATTTTTCTCTTTTCCATATACATCTACAGTTATAGTATCATTATCTAATTTTTCAACTTTTCCTTGTAAATAATTATAGATAACATCACTATAAGTTTTAGAATTCTTAGCTACTTCATTATATAAGTCATCTTTTTTACTTAATACATCTAAGTACTCTTTTAGATTAATATCTTTTATAGGAAAATCTATTCCCTCATCTTGTAGCACTTGTTGTAAATCAAATGATAATGTTTTCTCAGTTAACTTTGGCATCACAAAACCAATTTCCCAAGGTTTTGCATAAAATGTTCCATCTAGTATAGCTTTCTTATTATAGTATAAACCTATACCAGCATCCATTTTAAATAAATCCTCGCTATCATTAGATATTACATTAACCTTATACATTAAAGCAAGCTTATCTAACAATGTATTAGCATACTTTGCCATTGCTGCTGAATCACTTGTATACTGCTCAAAAATATTCTGCTCAACAGCTATTTTTTCATCAAGCTGTACCTTTACAGCAACATCTGCATTAATATTACTTTGTGTATTCGCATTCCATGCACCTGCCATTATATGTTTAACAGGATCTTTTATAACATCTTTGTTCATCATAGAGTAACCAACAACACCAGCTACTATTACGACTACTGCAAGAATACCAATTAGAACTTTTTTATTCATTTCTTTGCCCCCTTTTAATTTTGTCGATATGACTATGATATGTTGCTACAACATCATACAGTTATAACTTTATTTTGTCAAGTAACAACATCAAATAAAAATTATTCAAAATATTCATACGTTCAAACATATTTTTTGTTTTATCAATATAACATCCTAAAATTATATCTATGCGTATAAACAATAATTTGTGTTTCAATTTGTAAAGATTTTTAATTGAGTCTATAGTCCTAAATTTACAATCGTTTAATTCATATTTTCTCATAAAATATTTCATTGTCTGTAATGTTATATAATCTTTATTCATTTTTTCTAGCTATATAACCTTAACCCAGATTATTCATAGAAAATTAAATACTCTACTGCATCCTTCTGATTAGAAGATACTCATTAAATTCTCGACATACC